>JBAXXY010000051.1:0-16152 GCA_037127655.1 Lentisphaerota bacterium | reverse complement strand
GATTTGAATAATAAGCGTGTGTCTATAGAATGGCAAGAAGGCAAGCTTCTTATTGATGGCGAAGAACGCAAAACAGCAAACAAATCATTTTTACCTGATAATGTCCTCGTTTACTATTCGGGGCACAACGATACTATATCGAATCTTGTCAAAACCTACCAAGAAAAATTCAGCAAGAGAATTAAGAAGGCCGACTTTGATGAAAGTCGGCGATTTATCGGCATTGGTTCTGAATACAAGGGGCTTTTGCTTACGATTATGTTGATGCAAAAAGAAGATTGCAAAGCATGTCGATATATCTGTCAAAAACTTGAAATTAAGCCGGAAACACCAACAATTAAAATCTCCCTAAAAAGGCCAATCTTTGCAAAGAAGAAGGAATTGATTGACGATTTCGAACCAAAGACGCATTTCTGGGGCACTGAAGGCATTACCAAGCAGTTTTTGGATAGGCTTCTAAAATGTATTAAAGGCGAATTTAAACATACAGATATTTACACCCATAACAGGGATGCTTATTCTTTTGAGATCAATACCTCGCTTTACAGGACTACTATTGCTGCGGATACAGACATAACTGAGCAATTCAGTGACGGTCAATTTCAGGCAATCTATATCTACTCAATTGTGGAGATCTTTAAAGAGCGCAACTGCATTACTTTGCTTGATGAACTTGATGCATTCCTTCATCCTGAGTGGCAATATGATTTTTTGAAACAAGTTTTTGAAATTACAGATACAGCGTCCAAGAGCAACCACATTCTTATGAGCAGCCATAGTGCAGTAACCCTTATTCCTCATGACAGAAAGAAAATAAAGTTCTTTGACATTAAGGATAACTATGTCAATTGCTATGATTTGCCAAAACATATCGCCATCAACAAATTAAGCGCCGATATAATACACTATTCAGAACACGAACAACTATGTAAGCATTATCAATACAATCCAAATTGAAAAGAAGCCCGTTCTTTTTACAGAAGGTAGTACTGACCCGATTATTTTGAAAGAAGCTTGGTATAAACTATTTGATGTTGAAATTCCTTTCATCCCATTCTATGCATTCAGCTGCACTTATATTTCTCAACTTTTAACTGACAATCGCATAGGGGCAGAGATGGGCGGGCTGCCTGTTTTTGGCTTGTTCGATTTCGACCAAGCCTTCAATCAGTGGAATGGTTTGAATGGAACAGTAATCGAAGAACAGGCCGTAAAGGGTAAAATTAAGAAGTGGGCATCTGGTGAATCATATGCAATCATGCTTCCAGTCTCTCCATATCCCGCTATTCAAAAGCAGGTTTTCAAAGATCAAACCCTAACAGAAACATTCGAAGGTAATTCTTGTTGTGAAATTGAGCATATTTTTTACGGTCTTCCTTCGACCTTGAGTTATTTTCAAGAAGAAACTTGTGTTGGCGGCAAAAAGATTGTTTTAAAGTCGGATTCAGATAAAACTCATTTTGCTAAATCAGTAATTCCAATTATTTCAAAAGAACATTTTGAAGTTTTCCGCCCAATGTTTGAATTCATTAAAGGCAAGTGTAAATAGCCGCCCCAATTTGCGAACCTCTTCTGAAGATAAAGTTTGAAACATCATATTGAAGAAAGCTGAAAGCCAATTATAATGTACGCATACATTGCTATATTGGAGGTTAAAATGCACCGTACTCAAATTTACCTTGATGATGAAATTTATCATTTTCTTGAAAAAGAAAAAAAAAGGACTCATCAGTCATATTCAGAAATTATTCGTCTGAATATTAAACAGAATATAAAAAACAAATATTCAGTCATTTTGAACAGGATGGAAAAAGCGTCAGGATCCTGGAAAAACCAGGATGAGTCTCCTGAGGAGTATGTAGAAAAAATGCGTACCGATAGGTCTTTATGATTATCATTGATTCTGATATTCTTATTTGGATACTTCGCGGTAACGAGGAATATAAAAAAAAGTTCATAAGCGCTGTAGAAACAGCTAATGGACAGTTATTTATTACTCCGATCCAGTATATGGAAATAATTTGCGGAGTGCGTGAGAAAGAACTTGTAAGCACTGAACTTTTCCTTGATTCATTAAAGATGATAAATATTGATAAGGAAACAGGTAAACTCGCAGGCTATTTTCTAGGCAAGTTCATGAAGTCACACAGCATACATAACGCCGATGCGCTTATTGCTGCAGTTGTCAAGATACATGACTGCAAAATCTGGACGAACAACTGCAAACATTATCCAATGCTGAATGCCAATGAGTTTTTTGAATAGATCAGCGCAGAAATTTATTTTAGTACTTTTTATCGGCGAAACCGAGCCAGCCGCCTGATGAAACCAGAGCTTTGTCGAAGTCGCTTATTTTGAACTTTATTGATTCAGATTCATTGTCGGAGCAAATTTGAATTTCTTCTCTTGCTATATCAACTTTAGCAAAAGTTTTTTTGCCTGAATATTTCTTGAAGAGAGACTCAATTTGTTCTGAAGAAAGTTCAATTGCAAGCATTCCGCAGTTGAAGTTATTTTGACGAAAAATTCTGGCAAAACTTTCGGCAATAACAACATTGATATTATTGACTTCCAAAGCCCATGGAGCGTGTTCACGGGAAGAACCACATCCAAAGTTTTTTCTGGAGATAACTATTTCCTTGCCTGCAATATCCTTTTTAGGGTCGAAAGTGCTTAGCGTCAAGTCTTCAAAAAGATGGGGTTTCAGAGCTTCCTTTGAAACTTCTGTTAGATATTTTGCAGGAATGACTTCATCAGTGTTGATATCTGACCTGTCCAAAAATAAAATTTTACCTTCAAATCTTTTCATAAATGTTTAATCCCCTTGGGTTATCCTTTGTAAAATGGAGAGTTTGTAATGCATCCATAAATAGCTGTGGTTGCCGCAGTGGCTGGACTCATAAGATGAATCATGCCGCCTTTGCCCATTCTGCCGTTAAAGTTTCTATTTGTGGTTGCTGCGCAGACTTCGCCATTGGCAAGGACGCCGTTGCTCATTCCCAGACATGCGCCGCATGTAGGATTGGTTACGCAAAAACCGGCATCCATAAAAATTTTAATTATACCTTCTGCCAGAGCTTCGCTATAGATTTTCGGTGTAGCCGGAGAAAGTACGCCTCTTACTTCAGGGCTGATTTTCTTTCCGTCAAGAACTTTAGCTGCTATTCTCAGGTCTTCAATTCTGCCGTTTGTACATGAACCGATATAAACCTGATCAACTTTTGTTCCTGTGGCATCGCGGACAGTCTTAACTTCATCAGGTTTGAAACCAAATGTTACCATGGGTTCGAGTCTGCTTAAATCATACTCAATTACTTTATCATAAGAAGCGTCTGAATCGGAGGTATATTTACCATAGAATTTGTATGCAGCTTCTTTAGATGCGAATTCGGCTTTAATGAAGTCCCAGAGATAGTCAACAGTTTTCATGTCAGGATAGCATATTCCGCAAGTGCCGCCTGCTTCGATAGCCATATTACAAAGAGTCATTCTGGACTCCATGGACATCTCATCAACTACTGGGCCGGTAAATTCCATAACTCTGTCGGTGGCTCCGTTGACTCCGATTTGCGAAATTACAAAGAGGATAACATCCTTGGCATACACGCCTTCAGAAAGTTTGCCATTAAGAACAAACTTTATTGTTTTTGGATATTTGAAGGAACAGACGCCTTTGAGAATACCTACTTCAAGGTCAGTGGTTCCAATCCCTGCGGCAAACGCTCCGAAAGCGCCGTAAGTGCATGTGTGAGAATCACCCATAATAGCCGTAAACCCAGGGCGGATATAGCCTTTTTCAGGGAACAATGCGTGGCAGACTCCATTGTGCCCGATATCGAAGAAGTCCAGTCCATGTCTTTTTGACCAGTCTCGCAGAATCTTGCCTTGTTCCGCAGTCTTTGAGTTTTTAGCAGGTGTGACATGGTCAATAACGGCTTTGATTTTTGATGCATCAAAAACTCTATCCATGCCTCTTGAAATAAGGTCATTTATGGCGATAGGAGTGGTTATTTCATGGCAGAAAACTCTGTCCAGTTTTAGAACAAAAGTCCCTTCAAAAGGTTCATCAACCAAATGTTCTTTAAAAATCTTTTCAGCAATGGTTTTTCCCATACTTTGTCTCCTTCTTTAGTCAAAAAATTTAAGTCTTAAAGCTTCAAAAAGGATATTCTAAACGACTTGTTTTCAACTTGACTTCCAAATAAATATATGGTTTTTTGCTTTTGCTCAGTTCGTTTTTGAATAGATTTCAACTAGAATACTAGCATATTGCTATCAAATACAAGTCATATTAAGGAGAGCCGTTTTTATGAATGAGTGTGGCGCAAGACTTGCAGAAGCAGGACTAAAAATCCATGCGATGAAACTTAACACCGAGCAGCCCTTTCAGTGGGCGTCGGGTTTCTTTATGCCGATCTATAATGATAATAGAATGTTTCTTTTCTATCCTGAGTTTAGGAAATTAATTCTTAATGGTTTTCTTGAACTCATTAAGTCCAATAATATCTCAATAGATGTCATAGCAGGGACGAGCACTGCCGGAATCCCTCACGGCGCATTGCTTGCCGATGCTCTGAAGTTGCCATTTATCTACATCAGAGAAAAACCAAAAGCACACGGATTAAAGAACCAGATTGAAGGCATTGATGCTGATAAGGATCTGGGCGAAAAGAAAGTCCTTGTGATTGAAGATCTTATTTCGACTGGCGGAAGTTCTGCCAAAGCTGTCCAGGCCGTCAGGAATGCTAATGGTGTGGTAGATTACTGCCTTTCGATCTTTAGTTATAATTTGCTTACCGCGTTAAATGAGTTTTCTAAACTCGAAAAGCCATGTAAAGTTATGTCAATTCTTGATTATGATACGCTTATAGATACAGCAATAAAAATGAGATATGTCACTACAGATGAGCAAGAAGCGCTGAAAGGGTGGAGACATGAACCCTTTGAGTGGGGTGAAAAGCGCGGTTTCCCAAGAATAGTGAAGTAATAACCTAGACAGGAGTAATTATGCCTTTAACTCAACAGGAAAAGATGGCAAGAAATAGAGTTTGCCTTCCATTGGACGGACTCAATACTCTTGCAGAAGTCAAAGAAAGAGTAGCTGAACTCAAAGAAGTCGTAGGGCTTTTTAAGGTAGGAAAAGAATCTTTTACTAAGTTTGGACCGGCTGTAATAGAGCTTATTCACAATTCGAAAAGAGAAGTCTTTCTGGATCTTAAATATCACGATATTCCAAATACTGTCAAAGGTGCAGCAGCAGCAGCTACCGAACTTGGCGTGCTTATGTTCAATGTCCATTCATCCGGCGGACTTGAAATGATGAAAGCCGCAAAAGAAGGAGCTTTGAGCGTAGCTGAAAAAAAAGGCATGAGATGCCCGAAAATTCTTGCTGTAACTGTCCTTACAAGTATTGATGGCAAGATCCTTAGAGATGAACTTGGAATACAAGAAAGTGTTGAAGAGCATGTTCTAAGGCTGGCAAAATTAACAAACACGGCAGGTTTAGATGGGATAGTCTGTTCTGCGGCTGATTTATATGCTATTAAAGATAAACTCCCTGAAGACTTTATGTTTGTAACACCAGGGATAAAAGGAGTTGACGGCGAGGCAGGATCAGACCAGAAAAGAGTGTTCACTCCCGGAAATGCTATCAGGGACGGCGCGACAATTCTTGTAGTTGGAAGAACTATAACAGGATTTAAGACTCCTGAGGAAAGAATTGAAGCTGGTTATAAGGTTTTGAAGGATATGGCTAAGTTTATTTAATTCGCTACTTTAAAAGGTGTACTGGATGGCTGCAACGAAAAAAATCAGAGTGTTGATTGTAGAAGACTCTTATGTAAAGAGAGCTGTTCTTAGTCATATTCTGTGTTCTGCTGAGTTTTTTGACATAGTAAAAATGGTGGCAACAGGCGAGTCAGCTATTAGTTACATCAAATCGAATGAAGTTGACATAATTACCATGGATATAAACCTCCCTGGTATGGATGGTTTTGATACTGCAAAAAACATATTGGCAATCAAAAAAATACCAATAGTGATAATCAGCGCCATACGAGATAAGTCGAACGAATATACTCTGCTAAAGGCCATGAGAGAGAATGGCGCTCTTGCCTTTCTCGATTCTCCTCCTGCTCTTGGATCGCCTGACTTTGAAAAATCGGCAAGAAAAATAATAGCGACTTTAAAAACAATGGGCGACACTTCGTTTCTGAACATAAATGCACCCCTTCCTTTCAGCACTTCTATATTAAAAACAAAGTTTGCTTTTTCTGAAACAAAGATCATTGCAATAGGTGTATCTACGGGCGGACCTGCAGTTATCGAGAAAATACTTTCGGCGCTTCCTGCCAATTACCCGATACCGATTGTTATAGTCCAGCATATTCTTAGAGGGTTTGAAGAATTCTTAGTAAATACGCTTCAGAAAAGCTCTTCCATTAAAATTAAAGTAGCTCAAGACAAGGAATACTTGAGGCGTGGAACTGTTTACATATCACCTTCAGATAAAAAAATATCAATAACTAAAACTCAATGTATTGCGCTTACGGAGTATCCGGAAGAAGTTTTAATACTCAATACTGCGTCGCATATGTTAGCATCAGTAGCAGATAGTTATGGAGACAAGGCTGTAGGAATAATTCTTACTGGCATGGGAAGGGATGGAGCCAAGGAGATTAAACTTCTTAGAGATTTAGGGGCTTACACTATAGCTCAGGATAAGGCAACATCAGCTATTTTCGGTATGCCCGCTGAAGCAATCAGGCTTGGAGGCGCAGTTGATGTGATGTCACCAGATCAGATAGTGCACAGACTAATTCAGATAGGCGAAGCCGTTACTCTCGTCTCAGATTAGCAGAATATGAAAAAAATAAGTCTAAATAGCTCGTCAGGAATGATTTTAATAGTTATTGCTGCTGTTAGTTGGGGCTTGGCAGCTGTAGTTTTCATCCCGAATCTTTACAATCTGCCTACGGCATTTGTCGTCTTTCTGCAAAATTTCATCTCCTTAGCATTGATGAGCGTATTATTCCCCAGAGAATATTCTACGCTTGCCAAGTTGCCCCGCAAGACGCTCTTTTTTCTTTCATTAATAGCGTTGTTTTCGGGAGTAATAGGCACTCTTGCGATAGTCAAAGCTTTATTCCTTGTAAACTTTAAGCAATTGTCAGTAGTAGTGCTCATCCAGAAAGTTCAGCCTGTTTTTACTGTCATTCTTGCATTTATTTTTCTTAAAGAGAAGTTGTCTAAAAATTTTATCTTATGGAGTTTACTGGTTTTCTTCGGGGTCTATCTCATTACCTTCGGTTTCCACCTTCCTGACTTTGCAATGAATCATGATCACATCCTTGCTTATCTTTTATCCGTTATTTCAGCTATGTCTTTTTCGACTAACACTATTCTTGGTAAATACTTATCAGATTCTATATCATTTTTGACAATAACATTTAACAGATTCTTATTCGCGACTATTTTTAGTCTGATTGTTTGTCTGGCAACAGGAACGCTTTTCTATTTTGATGCAATAACTTTGAACAATTATGCTTTTTTTGCCGGACTTGTTCTGATAGGAGGCCCGCCTTCAATGTTTATCTATTATATGGGTCTCAAGCATGTTAGGGCAATGGTTTCGGCTATATGTGAACTAGCCCTTCCGTTTAGTGTGATAATCCTGGATTACTTCATAAACAATAATTCACTAAGTTTAATCCAATGGATCGGTGCGCTGATAATTATTTTCGGGATTCTTAAAATTTCGAATTCACCACCAAAGCAACCTGCAGAAAAACAAAAAAATCAGGTACCCTTATGAGTGTCCAAGAACAAACAGAAACTAAAGCCAGGCGTATTCCTCCGCTTCTATGGGTTTTTTCTACCTTTTTTATGGAAGGGTTTCCCGGACTGATGATAATGACCGTAACTACCATAATGTACAAAAATATGGGAATTTCGAATGAAAAAATAACTTTCTACACTGGGATGCTTATGCTCCCATGGGTAATAAAGCCTTTTTGGGCTTCTTTTATTGATATAATCAAAACCAAAGCCTGGTGGATTTATACTATGGAAATGTGCGCATCAATTGGTTTTGTCGCTCTGGCTTTTTCTCTTCAGACGCCATTCTACTTTACGCTTTCACTTACCTTTTGCTGGGTCATAGCCTTTATGTCCTCAAGTCATGACATCGCTACTGACGGATTTTATCTAGTAACCTTGCCGCCCGAACAGCTGTCTTTGTTTCTTGGATTTCAATCAGCGGCTTATCAGGTGGGGAAAATCTTCGCCCAAGGGCTTATGGTAATGATCTCCGGTTATCTTTTTGCAAAACTGAACAATTATTTTACTGTCTGGACAATTGTTATGCTTATTACCGGTGTAATTACTTTTGCAGTAGGTATTTATCATAGATTTATACTTCCAAAAGCTTCGCCTGTTCAAGAGCTTAAAGAGTTGCATTCCTTTAAGAGCGCAATGAAACAGTTTGTCCTAGTTTACAAAGAGTTCTTTGCTATGAAAGGATTGGTATTCTCAATACTTTTCTTAGCTTGCTACAAGGTGGGCGAAGCTATGCTCTTAAATATCCTGCCTCTATTCCTGCTTGATCCTGTGAGCAAAGGTGGACTCGGGCTTAATAACCAATTTACAGGATTCGTTTACGGGGTTACATCACCTATTGCCATACTGCTTGCTGGTCTTCTCGGCGGTTACTGTATTTACAAAAAAGGTTTGAAATTCTGGATCTGGTGGATGCTCATAATAATGAATGTGCCGCATCTTCTCTATGTGGTTCTGGCAAAATTTCAGATACAGAATCATGCCGTTGTCCTTGGATTTATAACTGCCGAGCAATTCTGCTTTAGTTTTGGCTATTGTGCTTACAGTATATTCTTGATGTACACGGTTAGAAACAGCCGTTTTAAAACAGCGCACTACTCATTTTTTTCAGGGATAATGCTTCTTATGCTTATGTGGCCCAGAATGATAAGCGGCTGGCTGCAACAATTGTTAGGATACGAACATTTTTTTATCATCGTCTTGTTCCTTATAATCCCTGCGGCTATAGTAGTTAAAATGCTAAAATTAGAACCATCTTATGGTAAAAAAGTAACAAACAAATAAAGGAGAATTATTATGAAAATCAGCGCAAGAAATGTATTCAAAGGCAAAATAGTAAAAATTACAGATGGAGCTATTAACAGCGAAGTCATCATAGAAATTGCCGGTGGAACAAAGATTGCTTCAGTTATAACAAAAGAATCCGTAAAAAACCTAAATCTTCAGGTTGGAAAAGAAGCCTACAGTATTATCAAAGCTTCAAATGTACTGATTGCTATTGATTGATTTTTTTTGAAGCAAGGGGTAAAAGGATGAAATACATTGGCGCTCATGTCAGCACAGAAGGCGGTGTTTTTAATGCTGTTCAGAACGCTGTTGATATAGCTGCCAAATCCTTTGCTCTATTTGTCAAAAACCAGAGACAGTGGAGTGCAAAATCCCTTGAACCTTCGACTATTGAGAAGTTTAAAACTGCAATGCAGAAGAACAAGTTCACATCTAACCTTGTTCTTCCCCATGCGGGCTACCTAATAAATCTGGGAAACCCAAATCCCGAGAATAGAAAAAAGTCCGTTGAGAGTTTTGTCGATGAACTCGAGCGATGCAAAGCTTTAGGTCTTGACTGCTTAAATATCCATCCGGGCAGCCATCTTGGAGAAATATCCGTTAACGAGTGTATTAATCTTGTAGCAGATAGCATAAACTATTCGCTTGATTCTGTAAAAGGGATAAAAATCATTATCGAAAATACAGCAGGACAGGGTTCTAACTTAGGTTCAAATTTTGAAGAAATTGCTCAGATAATTGACAAGGTTTCTGATAAAAACAGAATCGGCGTATGTCTTGATACCTGTCACACATTTGCCGCAGGGTATGATATAAAATCTCCGAATACATACAAAGATACGCTCAATAAGTTTGGCGATTTAATAGGATTTGAAAATCTTTCCGGAATACACTTAAATGATTCAAAAGTCCCATTGGCTTCGAGAAAAGACCGTCATGAAAGTATCGGCAAAGGATATTTGGGGTTGGACTTCTTTAAACGCTTTGTTAATGATTCAAGATTCGACAATATTCCAATAGTCTTGGAAACTATTGACGCAACTATTTGGAAACAGGAAATAGAGCTTCTTTATTCGATGATAGATTAGAAACTTAAGATGCTCCGAGTAGTTCCCTAGCTTTTTTGTTTAGATCCACCATGGTATATGGTTTTTTAACGAACCCGTGCATGCCGTTTGCTATAGCTTGTTTAACCTCATCATTGTCTCCATCGTGTCCTGATATAAGCAGAGCTTTAATGGAGGGGTTAATTTTCTTCATTTCATAGAATGCCTCGATTCCCGACATATTAGGCATGCTATTGTCAAGAAAAACGCCAGCGATAGAATTATACTTTTCTTTGTAAATATTTACAGCCTCATCGCCATCGTTGGCTACCAAAACTTTATATCCAGCCTTTTCTAATACCACTTCGGCAACTCTTCTCATAATTATATCATCATCTACAATTAGAACAAAATTTGCCTTGCCTGTGGTCTTGAGAGCGCCAGCCATACCTGACATAATGGCTGAATTGCCGCTTTTAAGAAGTGAATTGGACAAATCAAGTTTCTCTTTCTTGGGTTCGTAAACCCTATATTCTGGAAGGAAAAGCTTAACTTTAGTCCCACTTCCTAGTTCTGATTCAATTTCAAGAAACCCTCCATGATCCTGTATGATATTGTTTGCTACTGAAAGACCTAATCCATCTGGATTTAACGCTGACTTTCCTTCAGTAAAGAAAGGTGTGCAGACTTTCTTAATAAGCTCTTTTTTAATGCCAACTCCTGTGTCTGCAATGGTTATGCACCAGTAACTTGATTTGGTAGCCTTTGGATGCAAAGCTCTGTAAGCCTTATCTGCTTCGACATGGTCAACTGACAAGGTTAAAGTTCCACCTAGATTGCTATTTTCATTCCCTCTCATAATCGTCATGGAGTGGACAGCATTTTCGCAAATATCTCTAAGTGAAGTTTGTATGAGTGACGGATCTATTCTTGCCATAGATTTTGCAGATAATATTTCAGCGTCAACTGTAATTATTGCATCGAGTTTGGATAAATATCCTATGTAGAGGTTTTTTATAATTTCATTGAGATCAACTTCTTTGAAAGCGATATTTACTTTAGCCGAGAACGAGTTAAGTTGTGAAATCAGATCTGCGGCTCTAACTACTGATTTATCTATAAGGTCAAGATAGCCCGCAAATTCATCCTTGACAGCTTTGTCCGTAAGGACTTCAGTAGATGTTCTGAGTATTGAAGAATTGCCATTTATTGCGCCAAGTATGTTATTAAAATTATTGCAGATACTTGCAATCAGGTTGCCCAACATCTCTTTCTTGTTAATCATCTGAGTGCTTTGTGAATCCTGTAAAGAACTCCTTCTGATAAAAATATACAATTCACTGAACGATGGTATGAGAAAGAGTTCAAAAGAAGCTGTTGTCCTATTTAGAATCATGGCATTAGATATTTTTTTGGGTTGATTTGTTTGAATAGCAGACTGAAACAAATCAAGATATAGATTTAAGCCGTCAAAAATTTCAGTAAGGTTTCTATCTATAGGAGATTCAGAAGTTAATGAGAATTTTTTGAGGGCGACATCATTACAAAAAATAATTTTGAGATCTTTCGATATGACAATAAAAGGGAGAGCATCTAAATCGGCGAGCGATTTAAGAAGAAGAAATGAAGGTTCATTGTAATCCATATTTCATTATCTCAAGGAGTTGATACTTTCTATCTAGTTAAAAAATTATAGTTAATTTTATTTTTTAAACAATATCGGAAAAGCAGCATTCTTTGTGTTACTTTAAAAAAAGCCAAATTACATGTAACCTGGGAATCAATATGCCTGACAGAAAATACGCATCTGTTCTTACTGTAGGATGCAGACTTAATCAGACAGATACTGCTTTGATTTATGCTCAATTGAAAAAGGGCGGGTTTGAAATTGAAAAGCCTGAAACAGAAAAAAGGCTTTCTCTTGTTATTGTTAACACATGTTCTGTAACATCATCGGCTTCTCAGAAAAGCCGTCAGTACGCAAGGGCAATTAAGGAAAAACACCCAAATGCGATCATAGTAGTAACTGGCTGTGACATAGAAGTTGATAAGGAAAAATGGAAAGAAGTCGGAGTTGATATAGCAATACCTAATTCAGACAAGACTAATGTTCTTTCATATCTGAAAGACAAATTCGAGATTCCTACAGAAAGGCTTAATCAAAACCATTCAGAAAGTTTTGAAACTTTTAAAGAAGATTCTGCCGGGTTATTCCCTTTTAAATCGAGAGCAAATCTCAAAATTCAGGATGGATGCGACTCTTTCTGTACTTATTGCATAGTTCCTTATGGAAGAGGAAAACCAAGATCCAGGGAATGGGGCGATACACTTAGGGAATTCAGAGAACTAGTCGAAGCAGGGTTCAGCGAGATAGTCCTTACCGGAGTGAATATAGCTACATATAATGATCATAATAGGAACTTGGTTGACCTCATGGAAGAAATGGTTAAAGCCGAAGGAGATTTCAGAATAAGACTGGGGTCTGCAGAGCCTCAGTTTTCCATGAAAGGCCTCCTTGAAATAATGGCTTCAAGTAAAAAAATCTGCCGATTTCTGCACCTTCCTCTTCAGCACGGCTCAAATAAAATCCTTAAAGCAATGTCTAGAAATTACACACAAGAAGAGTTCTTTGCCTTCATCCGTAAAGCTGTACAATTAATTCCTGATATCTGTCTTGGCTCAGATGTAATAGTCGGGTTCCCCGGAGAAACTGAAGCCGACTTTGCAGATTGTAAAAGTTTTCTGGAGTCACTTCCTCTGGCGTATCTGCATGTTTTTAGTTATTCTAAACGAGAAGGGACGCCAGCGGCGTCTTTTGATAATCAAGTGCCGTCAAAAGTCTCAGCTCAAAGACATAAAACTCTAACTCAGCTTGGTGTTGAGCTCTCATCAAAATTCCTTATGGCACAAATCAATAAAACAGCTTCAATAATTCCTGAAAAAACATCTGATGGCATAATCACTGGATGGACAGATAATTACATCAAAGTAAGTGTTCCTATCGCTGAAGAAAAGATTGATAAATTAATGAGCAAATCTTTTCTGAAAATTAAGCTAATCAAGCCCGTTGGCCATCGTGAAATGACGGGTGAATTAGTTTAATTTCTGTTTAGAAAGGATAAGATTTTTGTGGCCAGTTTTTCTCCAACTATTTTTGTTTTTTTATGTATTTCTTCGGGTGATGAGCGTTTTATTTCAGTGATTGAAGAAAAAGCCTTTAATAACGCATATTTTCGCTTTGCACCGATATCTTCTATGTCGTCCAGAATGGATTGGCTTATTTTTTTAAGTCTTATCTCGCGATTGAATGAAACTGCGAATCTATGGGCTTCATCCCTGATTGCTCTCAGAATATTTAGCGCAGGATTTGTCTTGTCTAAAATTATCGGCTCACTTTTCCCTGGAACAAATATCTCTTCATTTCTCTTTGCCAGTCCTATCACAGGAAATGGGGTTATTTTTGATTCAAGAAGCGCATTCAATGCTGAAGAAAGCTGTCCTTTTCCTCCGTCAACCAATAACAAGTCAGGTGGTTGCTTGTCTTCTTTAACTATTCGGCTGTATCTGCGCGATATCACTTCATGCATCATGGCAAAGTCGTTGATGCCTTTAACAGTTTTAATCTTGAATCTACGATAGTTTTTTCTGTCAGGAAAACCATTTTTAAAACAAACCATGCTTGCTACAGCCAGATTATCTGAAAGGTTTGATATATCAAATGCTTCGATTCTTTCGGGTTTATTTTTTATCTGAAGGACTTTTTGTAGTTCATCAAGAGCCTTATTAGTAAGGTTAAAATCTATATTTGAACGGGTAAAATTTCTCATCCTTGTTTTTAAAAGCGAATTAATATTATCCAGAATGTCTCTTTCTTCAGCGGCTTTTTCAAAGTTTAAGTTTGCTGAATATTTTGTCATATTGTCCTTAAGAAACTTCGAAACTTCCTCAGTTTTGCCGTCAAGAATCTCCATAAGTTTTACAATTTTTGTGTCATATTCCTGCTTCGAGATTTTTCCAACGCAGGGTTCAGAGCATTTTTTAACTTTGGCGTCCATGCAGTATTTTCTCTCCTGCTCTCCAGGGTTTGAATAGGGGCATAGTTTTAGTTTGAAATAATTCGAAAGAAATGCGGCCGTGGATTTAACTGCGCCGCCGTTAGGAAACGGGCCATAGTATTTAGCTCCGTCATCCTTTTTTAGCCTGGCTAGAGTTATTTTAGGGTAATTCTCTGGCAAGGTAATCTTAATCATCAGAAAGCGTTTGTCGTCGCGAAGAAGGATATTGTAGTATGGCGCATAATCCTTGATGAGTTTAGACTCAAAAAGCAGGGCCTCTTCTTCATTGGCAAGGACTGCAAAGTCCAGAGAAACAATAGACTTAATCAATGATCTGAATTTAGGATTAGCGCTGCTCTCTTTTGATGGATGAAAGTATTGGGAAACTCTTTTACGCAAATTCAGAGCTTTGCCGATATAAATTACCTTATCGAACCTATCTCTAAAGATATATACCCCAGGTTTTGCGGGTACATCGCCTGAATAAAAATCAACTTTATCCATGATTGTTTAATTCGAAAACTAGGCGGCGCTAGTTTTAGGCGTTGTTAGATAGACAAATAATAGAGCAAAAGGAAGGCTTATCGGGGAAAAAATTATCGAAAATAGTAACCAGATAGTGATGTCCAATTTGCCGCAAAACCACAGAATAAGGGTTGTTATAAGAGCGCTCAAGTAAGAAACTGCAATATAATAAACAATAAAACCATAATTAAAGTTTGCATACAAAATATAGAAGTCCAGCAGTGCTAATGCTATTACAAATACAATTGAAGAGTACATGGTAATTTTTCCAGCCGTGACTCTGATGAATGCCAGAAAAAGAAGCAGAAATGGTACATAATAGAAAAAGTGTAAAGATAGTATGATCCAGATCAAAGACATTTAATATTGATAGTTAGGCTTATTCTTTAGGTGGTTTAGCTGGAGCCGGAGTTACTTCAGCAGGGTGCTGATCTATTATCGCAAAAGAGATCTCGCCGTATGAAACGAGATCATTTTCAACGAAAATTTCACCTTTTCCTTTGCCGAACTTTCTGGAAGGAGGAAGGTTGAGCTCTATTCGGAGCTGGTCTCCAGGGTGAATAGGTTTATAAAATTCAGCCTTGGATATTGTCATAAAATAAGCGAGCTTTCCTTTGTTTTCAGGGGAAGCCAGCGTGTGAGCGCATCCTGCCTGAGCAATAATTTCGCATTGGATTGCGCCTGATAGGACAGAATAACCTGAAGAATAGGAATACATTAGCCATTCATTATAGGTTATATTCTTTATTGCAGTAATGAATTGACCTTCAGCCTTTACTATGTAGTCAATGAAGAGAAATGGATAGCGATGCGGAATGTAGGACTTGATGGTATCTAAATCCATAGCAGGAGTTTCAGTCCTATCGAATTTTGTAAAAAGTTCCGGCTTCTTGACATCATAAACGCAAGGTCTTACTCCTAATGTAAGCTCTACTTGACAGCAGACCCCAGAGTTGTTTTTGTTTATGGCTTTAACTACAGCTTCGGTTTCTGTTATGCTGACAATATCGATTTCTATAAGCAATCTATCGCCTGGGAAGGTAGGCTTTCTGAATTTAGCATCTTTGATAGATTTTACATAAACATCGAGAGTTTTTGACGGATTAAGTTTATTCGATACTGCCAGCGCTGCAAGCTGATAAGTAGCTTCTATTTGAAGAACTCCAGGCATAATAGGACGGGCAGGAAAGTGACCGTTGAAGAATTCTTCGTTTGCAGTAACATTTTTCAGACCGAAAAACTTGGTTTCCGACTCCTTCCAAGCTCTATCAAGGAAAAGCATCGGGTATCTGTAAGGAAGTAAATCTTTTATTTGCGCTGTGGAATAAATCTCAATTGACATAGTGTGTTCTCCAAATTGGGTTCTTATGTATCATTAAATGCAAATAATATAAGATATATTC
>JBAXXY010000050.1:0-16156 GCA_037127655.1 Lentisphaerota bacterium | reverse complement strand
ATAACTATTACAGAATTGTGATAGAGCCAAAAAACAAGTTTTCCATACCTGAAGGAAGGACAGTAACAGTTAAAGTTCGCAAATATTCTTCAATAGCCGGCAACTTCTTCAGGTTCGCGCTGTCTTTATTCCAGAGAGAATTCTCTTTTTAACACCCCATTCAGAGCCGAAATTTTGGAAACTATCGTTTGAGTGTAAGAGTTCTATGCGCTTAATTAACTTTGCCCCACTTGTTTAGGGGGGGGACTAAAAATATTATTGAAAATTTATTTTGAGTTCAAGGCAAAAACTGTATTGAGGCTGAGCAGTTGATTTGGGATTTGGGTACTATTACATTTTAGCTGGTGATGGAAACCCTGCTGAGACTTTATCAGAACATATCGGTGATGGTTTCCCAATAGAAGTTGGAGGAGCAGTAAAGAACAGTAATTTTTCCATTGTAGTATATAATTTGGGTTTAGTTTTCGAGTTATAATAGCACAAATTTCACAAGGATTTAGTATGGCATACAGATTTAAGAATATTCTGATAGGTGTGGGTCTTTATAAATCCATAATAGGGTAGCGAAATGGGAAAAAATATTTTAGCACTGATAACTTTCTTAGCATATTTTTTAGGAACTGAAATTTACGCTGACAATAATAACAATACAGGATCTATCCAAGACGATGTTAAAGCTATAGGATTAGATCCTAATAATGCAAATATCCACTTCTTTAAAGGAATAACCAAGAATAATATAGGCGATTATGAAGGTGCTATACAAGACTATACCAAGGCAATAGAGTTATATCCTAAAGATACAGATGCTTATGCTAACAGAGGATTTTCTAAAAACAACATAGATGATTTTACAGGAGCCATACAAGACTATTCTAAAGCAATAGAGCTAGACCCAAAGAATGTAAATGCTTATAGTTTGAGAGCAATTTCTAAGAATAACCTAGAAGATTACACTGGGGCGATACAAGACTACAACAAGGCTATTGAGTTAGACCCAAAGAATGTAAATGCATACTTATATAGAGGATTAGCTAGGGTTACTTAGAAGATTATGAAGGTGCTATAAAAGATTCGAGCAAGGCAATAGAGTTATATCCTAACAATGCAAATGCCTACTATAACAGAGGATTGGCCAAGGCAAATTTAGGCGATAATTTAGGAGTAATACAAGACTTCAATAAAGTAATAGAGCTCGACCCTAAATTCGCGGATGTTTACTATACAAGAGGTTGTGTAAAATCTGAGCTAAAGGATAAAACTGGAGCTTTAGAAGATTTAAGCAAAGCTGGAGAATTAGGTTATACTTATGCATATAAAGAGATAAGAAGGATACAAGGAACAGCATAAAAGACTTCTCGGAACGCCTCAATATCCCCAAGAATGGCAGTAAAATATTACTTAGTTCTTTCATTGATGAAATAACTCTAAGCAAGAAACTGGATGATCCTTCTTTTAAAAAAGCATATGAAGTACAAATTCAGGATTGTTTTGAATTCATAAGAATGATTCACAAGAAAGTGTCCTGCGAAGCATTTGAAGCACATCTTGATAAGGTTGCAGTCACTGAGAACTAAATATAAATGGTGCACCCGACAGGACTTGAACCTGTGACCCGATGATTAAGAGTCATCTGCTCTACCAACTGAGCTACGGGTGCGATTTTGTAAGGCTAATAAATTACCAAGCAGGGAAGAAAAATCAAACTGTATTTAGATTATAGCAGTTATTTTTAGCACTTTAAGTTTAATATTAATACCCATAACTCTTAATATTTTAAGGAGACGAGAAATGTCTATAAAAATTACATGGTTCGGGCATGCTTTTTTCATGATTGAGACACAAAAGACAACAATTTTAATCGACCCTTTTATAGAAGGAAACAGATTATGTCCGATTTCAGTCAAAGATGCCAAGGCTGACTATATATGTATTACTCACGGTCATGGAGACCATCTGGGAAACGCCGTTGAAATAGCTAAAAAAAATGGCTCGACAATCATCTCTAATCCTGAGATCTGCTCCTGGCTCGAAAAGAAAGGAGCAAAAAAAATCCACTCCATGCAAATTGGTGGATCTTTTCAGTTTCCATGGGGTAAACTCAAAATGACACTGGCTCTACATAGTTCTCCAATGCCTGATGGTTCTTATGGCGGAAATCCAGCAGGCCTTATTTTCTCTATAGGCGACCAAAAAATATATCACGCCGGTGACACAGGGCTTTTTGGAGATATGAAGCTCATTGGCGATGAAAAAATTGATATGGCTATGCTTCCAATAGGTGATAACTATACCATGGGTACTGAAGACGCTATTAAGGCCTTAAGTCTGATTAAACCAGCAAATGTAATCCCTATGCACTTCAATACATTTGATATAATCAAACAAAATCCAGTCCACTGGATAGAAGAAGTCAATGCCTCAGGTCTGAGCAAAGCTATTCAACTTAGCCCAGGTGAATCCTTCGACCTTTAAAATTTAAAAAATAATCCTTATGTTTGAACCTAAAATCTATAAAGACAGAAGAGTCAAACTCACAAATAAACTAGGCAAAGGCATAGTTTTATTTCTTGGGAATTCGCTTTTGCCTATAGACTACAAAGCTAATACCTACCCATTTAATCAAGATGATTCTTTCCGTTACTACTTTGGAATAAATGAGCCTGGTTTTGCCGCCGTAATGGATTTGGATACAGGCGATGAAATTCTTTTTGGAAAAGAGCATTCCATAAACGATAAAATATGGTCAAGGGATCTATATGAACTTCCAGAGGTTGCAGAACTTTCAGGCGTATGCAAAACAAAAAACATATCTGAACTTAAATCTTTTCTTTCAAAAGGAAAACAGCCGAATCGATTAGTACATCATGTATCATACGACAGAGCTGATAATAAGTGTCTGATTAACGAATTATTAGGTTCTTACACTGCATCTATCAAACTTACTAAAGCCATCATTGAACAGAGGTCTGCCAAGTCAGAAGAAGAGATATTTGAGATTGAAGAGGCTATCTCAACGGCAGGGACGATTTTCAAAATCGCAAAAAGTTCAGCCATTCCCGGCATAAAGGAATCTGATATTCTCAATAGAATGCTTTATGAAACAGCTATGGCAGAAACAAAGCCTTCATTCCAGCCTATTGTTACAGTGCACGGCGAAACTCTGCATAATGATACATACAATAATACTCTCAAAAAGAATGACCTTCTTCTGATAGATTTCGGCATTTACTCCAAAGAAGGATATTGTTCGGACAATACCAGGACATATTCTGTCGGAGAAGACTTTCTTCCTGAACAAAAAGACATTTACTCTCTCGTTCTTCAAGCGCAACTTGATGCCATTTCTGCTGTCCGCCCAGGAATACGCAATCTGGATGTTCACAAAAGAGCCTGTTTGTCTATAACTGAAGGTTTAATTAACCTGAAGATAATGAAAGGAAATCCTCATGATGCCGTTGAAACAGGCGCTCATGCGCTATTCTTTCCACATGGAATTGGGCACATGCTTGGGTTGAATACTCATGACATGGAATCATTCGGGGAAGACTTAATTGGATATGGCAAAGAAATGGAGCGAAGTTCCCAATTTGGGCTTTCTTCTTTGAGGCTAGCCAGAGAACTTAAGGAAGGTTTCGTCATTACAATCGAGCCTGGCATATACTTTATACCTCAGTTGATAGATTTGTGGGAATCTGAAGGCAAGCATAAAGATTTCATCAACTACGACAAAGTCGCCAAATTCAGAAACTTCGGTGGAATAAGAATAGAAGATGATGTTCTTGTAACAAACTCAGGCTCAAGAGTTCTAGGTAAACCTATCCCTAAATAATCAATGATAAAAGGCTATATTATTTCTGCCTTTTGGGCTTAGGTAAAAGCATCTTCTGAATTTCTTTTTCAGGCTCCGAAACTGTATCCAAAGTAGCATAGAGCTTATTTATTTTGGTGGATGGAAGTTCGTATTTGAAATTTCTGAAAATTTTCTCCATTACTGTCATAATACCGCGAGCTCCGGTTTGCTGTTTATAAGCTTCTTTGGCTATAAATGATATAGCGTCTTTATCGAGCCCAAACATTATCCCGTATCCTTCGAAATCAACAATATACTGCCTAAGGATGCTCCCTTCTGAAGATGTCATAATGAGTTCTAAATCCTCAGGAGTGAGTTCATCACATGAAACTCTTACTGGAAGTCTGCCGATGAATTCAGGCTCAAACCCATACTTTATAAAATCGGCAGTATTGGCCTGTTTGAGATAAACAGACCTTGCTTTATCTCCATTGCCTTCTTTGTCGAAACCAATCTTAGCGCCATGCATTCTCTTTTTTATGATTTCAGAAAGATTTTCAAAAGCCCCGCTTACAATAAAAAGTATATTTTTGGTATTAATAGTGCGCTTTTTATTTTTTCCTTTGCCGTGCATCGTATCCATCATAGACTCAAACTGGCTGAACATGTCAGTCTGACTAAGCATATTTACTTCTGAATCTTCCATTAACTTCAGAAGGTTTATCTGAACACCTTTCCCAGATACATCGCGTCCATCATCTACAGTATGCGATGCAATTTTATCTATCTCATCTATATAAATAATCCCGTACTGGGCAAGTTCTGCATTACCGTCGGCAATTTTGACAAGGTCACGAACTAAATCCTCCACATTGCTTCCCACATAACCCGTAGCTGAATATTTAGTGGCGTCGGCCTTAACAAATGGCACGCCGATGAGATTTGCCAGACATTTAATAAGATAAGTCTTTCCTACGCCTGTTGGGCCGAGAAGCAGAATATTCTGTTTTACATATTCTAAAGGAGAAGAGGATTTTTCATTGCCTGCAAGACATCGTCTGATATTATTGTAGTGGTCACAGACCGCCACTGATAGGACTCTCTTTGCTTCATCTTGTTTTATCACATAGCGATCGAGGTATTCTTTAATCTCTTTGGGTTTAAACTTAAAGTTTTTTATGACTTCCAGAATTTCTTTTGAATCATCTTTTTCCTTCTCTTCAATAGGTTTTTCAGGGCCTTGTTGAGGTCTCTTTCCATTGATAGGTATTATAAAAGAGCTTGCGCCGCCTAGATTTTTTAACGCATTTTGAATCTGCTTTTGTATATCTTCAAATGAAAAACCCTTATCATCTTCTGTATTATCGGGTTTCTGTTTACTATCCTTTTTTTCTTCATTCATAATCTTTAAAATCCTAATTGTTATTCAAGGCTTTGAAATACTCTTTATTTCTAATAGAAAATACAAACAAGAGAAGTAAAATCATCGATACCGGAGCCATTAAGAGAGCGGCATTTAAATTCCATTTCATTAGATATCCGCCCAATGGTGCGCTCAAACTCCACATCCCAAATCCAGTAATATAAATAAAACCTACAACTGCGCCCTGGAACTTCTTTTCCACACAAAGAGAAAACTGGCTAATAAGGTAACAGAAAAGAATCACATCGCCAACAGCTACAGGAAAAGTACTTGCCCAAAATATTATATCAGCTAATCTGCTCCCTGGGAAAAATGATGCAATATAAGCAGCAAGAACTCCTATAAAACCAAGCCAGCATGAAATTTTAATGAGGTTTGAACCTGAAATATTCTTCATGAATCGTGGTATTATCACTCCTGATGCGATAATAAGCCAGAATCCGATCAGCCCGACAAGCATTCCGACGCTTTTTATATCATAGTTGAATACTGCTTTAGCCACAGCCGGCAGAAAGTCGTAGTAAGTACCCCATGATAACTGATTTAAAATATGAATTATAAGCAGGCAAATAAGAAGTTTACTCTTGAATATAACCTTAATTCCACCAAAGCTAAACTGTTCCTTAATATTTGATCGCTCTCTCTTTCTTAGAGTCTCTTTCATGAAGTATTTGGAATGAAAAACAAGATAGCAACCGCAGACCAAAAGAATAATAAACGGCAACATATAATAATAACCAAATACATTTACATCGGAGATATACCCTCCAACTATAGGTCCGATTGAAACACCTATCCCAATAAAAAACTGTACCAGCGCCTGGTTCTTAACTTTATCGCCTGGAGCCTCGCACAAATCATTTATAGCTGCAGTGCAAACAGGTTTAGACGCAAAAAGGAGGGCATAGAAAAAACATCCTATGATAAATACCCAGATACTGTGAAGGACGATTGCTCCGATAGAGAAAACAGCCAGAATCAACATCCCTGTCAGTGTAAGAATAGTTGTAAACTTCCTGCCCATAATATCGGATAGTCCGCCGAAAATCGGATTGCATATCATCCCTGCAAATTTGTAGAGCGCCAGGAATATTCCAAAAAGCACAGCTCTTTCCGAAACAGACGCATCTGTCGGAAAGAGAGTAGAAGTGCTTGAAAAAAACAGAAACGCGAAAACCGGCGCCACAAGCGCCGTAGCAAATTCAGATAAGGATAAAATAAGGTAAATTGACCTCATTAATTATCCTTAATTCGCAGACTCTTTATCCAGACCTATCACCATGAGTTCTGCCACTTTTTTGGCAAACTGGAGTGGATTTGCAATCGGACTTCCCTCAGCAAGCAAAGCCTGATTATAGAGAAGTTCAGCATATTCGCCCAACTTAGAATTTTCGCTATTCTTTTCATAGAGTTTTTTCATGGAACTAACAATCGGATGGTCAGGATTGAGTTCAAGAACTCTCTTCGTCTTTGGCATACCCTGATTCATAGCCTTCATGATTCTTTCCATGTATGGGCTCTGATCATAGGCTTCGCCGACTAAACAGCATGCGCTGTCAGTCAATCTCTTTGAGAATCTTACTTCTTTTACATTTTCATCGAGTCTTTTCTGCATGAACTCGAGCAGAGAACTGTATTCTTTTTTAGCTAAGTCTTCTTTAACTTTCTTGGCCTTCTTTTCATCCTCTGAGTCAATATCTATTTCGCCTTTGCCAACAGCTTTCATAGTCTTTTCGCCGTACTTGAACATATTCATAACGACGAATTCATCTATCGGTTCTGTCATAAAGAGAACATCAAAACCTTTTGCTTTAAAAGCTTCAAGATGCGGCGAATTTTCTACTATTGACCTGCTTTCGCCAACAATATAATAAATTTCTTTCTGCTCAGATGGCATCATCGCAACATAATCTTTCAAACTAACAAGTTTGCCGGGTTCGCTCTTCATTGTTTCGAAGAGCAGAAGGTCCTGAAGTTTGTCCTTATTAGCATAGTCACTATGAACACCTTCTTTGATAAACTTACCAAACTCCTTGAAGAATGAAACATATTTTTCTGCTTCGTTATCTTTTATCTGTGTCAGCGTAGTAATGATTTTTTTAATCAGATTCTTTTCAATTTTTTCGATCGCAGGATTGTCCTGTAAGGTTTCTCTTGAGACATTCAGCGGTAAGTCGCTGGAGTCAACTACACCGTTTACAAACCTTAAATACTCAGGCAGAAGCTCCTGACATTCGTCCGTAATAAAAATCCTTCTTATATAAAGGTGAAGGTTCTTCTTGCGCATATCAGGCATAAAAACAGAAAATGGATTCTTTGTAGGAATAAATAGCAAAGCCTTGAACTCCGAAGTTCCTTCAGCAGAATAATGGATGGTCTTTAGCGGATCATCGCTTGAGTGGCTTAGGTGACCAAAGAACTGTTTATACTCATCGTCTGTAATCTCTTTCGGGCTTCTTATCCAGATTGCCTTTTGTGAATTTAGAATTTCATCTTTTTCGACATCAATATATTCGGTTTTCTCATCTTTGTCGTCTTCGTTCTTTTTAGGCTTTGCTTCTTTGACTGTATCCTTCATTCTCACAGGGTATTCGATGAAGTCAGAGTATTTTTTTACAATTTCTTTAACTTTCCATGTGTCGAGGTATTTATCATCATCTTTCTTGAGAAGAAGCGTAATCGTAGTGCCCTGCTCTGTCCTAGTGCTGTCGTCAATAGTGTATTCGCCGTTGCCTGATGACATCCATTTTACTGCCGCTTCAGAGGAGCCTGCTTTTTTGGTTTCTATCTCGATATTATCCGAAATCATGAATGCTGAATAGAAACCCACGCCAAATTGTCCGATAAACTCCGGAGCGTTCTTTGCATCGAACTTGGATAGTTCTTCGATAAATCCTTTCGTGCCTGATTGAGCTATTGTGCCTATATTCTTAATAATTTCGTCTTTTGTCATCCCGATACCGTTATCGCTGATGATTAGCTTTTTGCCTTTCTTGTCGGCTTCAATTCTTATGCTCCAGTCCTGAGCTATTTCCTTGTGGGAAAGAGAGATGAAACGAGCCTTGTCTATCGCATCAGCAGCATTGGCTATAAGTTCTCTAAGAAATATGTCCTTATTGGAATAGAGTGAATGGATCATTAGATCCAAAACTTTTTGTGTTTGTGCTTCAAATTTCCTTGTTTCTTTACTCATAAAATTTCTCCTTGAGCTATTTTGAATTTTTTAAAATTAGAACTTACATCCATACAACAATAAAATAGAGTCCTGAAATATCAAATTTGAGTTAATTGAAAAATGATGAACCAAGTATCTATTAGTTGGCTTACCATTAAACATAAATATTTTTTACAAGTTTAATTGTCCTATGCCGATTTTAGATGGAGTAAATTTTCCAGGTGATTTGAGGCGCAAAACTATTTTCCAGCTAGAAACTCTGGCAGGGGAAATCAGGGAAAGAATCCTGGAAGTTACCTCAGAAAATGGCGGACATCTGGCCTCAAACCTCGGCATAGTCGAGCTCACAATAGCATTGCACTATGAATTCAACACCCCCGAAGACAAAATAGTTTGGGATGTTTCGCATCAAAGCTATGCCCATAAAATTCTCACAGGCAGAAAAGACTTTATCAGGACTCTCAGACAGGACGGTGGCTGTCTGGGATTTACATCTATAAGTGAATCCGAATACGATGTGTTCGGTTCAGGTCATGCAGGCACTGCTATTTCAGCGGCATTGGGAATAGCCGCGGCAAGAGACAGAAAGAATGGGCATGAGAAAGTAATAGCTGTCGTAGGCGACGCTTCTTTAACAAACGGCATTTCTCTTGAAGCATTAAATAATGTGGCTACTACTACTAAAAATCTCATCATTATCTTAAATGATAACAAGATGTCTATTGACGAGAATGTGGGAAGCCTGACTAAACATCTCAATAACCTTATCCAGAAAAGAGGTTATAACCGCTTCAGAAATTATATAAAACACCATTTAGCAAAAATTCCAAAAGTTGGTAAAAAGCTCTATAATTTCGTAAACCGCATTGAAGAAGGCATCAAGAGCATGATCGTTCCAGGAGCTTTTTTTGAAGAACTTGGTCTGCGTTATATCGGACCTATTGATGGGCATAATATTGAAAGTTTAATCCACACTTTATCAATAATTAAAGAGTTTGACAGCCCTGTACTCCTCCATGTCCTTACAGGAAAAGGCAAAGGATTTAAACCAGCTGAAATGTATCCGGACAAATATCACGGATTAGGCAAATTTGATCCTTGTACAGGGGAAGTTATCAAGAAAGACAATGGATCGTTAAGTTTTTCGGAAGCCTTTGGCAATGCAGTTGTGTCTCTTGCCAAAAAGCATGATGATGTCGTAACAGTTACAGCGGCGATGTGTTCTGGAACTGGTCTTGGAAAGTTTGCAGCCGAATTCCCAAAAAGATTTTTTGATGTAGGAATAGCTGAAGGGCACGCTGTGGTTTTTGCCGCTGGGCTTGCTGTAAATGGGGCAAGGCCTATTTTTGCAGTTTATGCCACTTTTCTTCAGAGAGCAATGTCGAGTTTGTATCACGATATCTGCATACAAAATCTGCCTGTAATAATCTGTACTGACAGATCTGGAATAGTAGATGACGGACCGACTCATCATGGAATTTACGATCTTTCATACATTAGGGCACTGCCTAACCTTTCCATAATTTATCCGTCAACGGCAGAAGAAATGGAGTTGCTTCTGGAAATGGCTTATCAGTCAAAAAGCCCTGCCGTGATCAAGTACCCCAAATCTTCAATAAAAGTTTATCCAGTTGATTTCGACGAGAAGAATTACTCGTGGGGTAAATCTTTAACCCTCAGAGAAGGTAAGGATATTTCGATATGGACTATGGGAGTCGAGTATTTTACCGCCCTAAAAGTTGCCGAAATATTATCAAAAGGCAACATTGAAGCCGAAGTTATAAATGCCATTTTTATAAAACCCTTCGACAAGGAAAGACTAATCAAATCTGCAACCAGACAACTTCTTGCCACGATTGAAGATAACTCAATATCCGGCGGTTTGGCTTCAATAGTCGATGAAATCCTGATTGACTCCAAGCATGGAAAAGTTATCCACTTCGGATGGCCTGATAAAATAATTCCTCACGGAACAGTATCTGGAATAAAGGCAAAAGAGGGTCTCTCTCCTGAACTGATAGCCGAATCCATTAAGAATAAACTTTCAACTCAATTTAAATAATGATTATCCTTCCCGAAATTAATCCTGTTGCTTTCAAAATTGGTTTCCTGAGCATCCATTGGTATGGCATTATGTACCTTCTGGGTTTTCTTGCCGCATGGTTTTTTGGGATAAAGAGATCAAAAAGAATTAAAGGTCTCTGGAAGTCGGAAAATATCTCGGACTTGATTTTTTATGGAATGGTCGGTGTACTGCTTGGGGGCAGACTAGGCTATGTTATTTTCTATAATCTCTCTTTTTATCTCAATCACCCTCTGGATATCTTTAAAGTCTGGGACGGTGGAATGGCATTTCATGGAGCAGTCATAGGCGTAATAATTGGATTCATCCTTTTTGCTCGAAAAACTGGAAAAAATCTTTTTCAAGTTGGGGATCTTATTCTGCCGACAGTCCCGATTGGAATCGGACTTGGAAGGATAGGAAACTTCATAAATGGCGAACTCTGGGGTACTCCAAGCTCCCTGCCCTGGTCTATGATATTTCCAAACGATCCTTCTAAACTCCCAAGGCATCCGTCTGAATTATATGAGTTTATTTTTGAAGGAGTTTTGCTTTTTACAATTCTTTGGATTTATTCTGCCAAAGAGCGGCCGAGAATGGCTGTTTCAGGAATGTTCCTTGCTCTTTACGGGATATTCCGTTTCATAGTTGAATTTGTCAGACTTCCTGACGCTCAGCTAGGATATCTGGCTTTTAATTGGTTGACAATGGGTCAAATCCTATCACTGCCAATGATTCTATGCGGTGTTTTCTTTATTTATTGGGGTTACGCTAGGCACCCGCTTCAAAATGGAATGAATCAAGACGATATAGATTTTCTGTCTAAAGCCAGTAAAAAAAAGAAACACGGGCAAGATGCCCGTGCTACTTAATTAAATTACATCTTTACCGTTGGCGGAGCCAGAGTTATCAGGTCAAACTTCTGTCCCAGAACAAATATCAGGACAAATAAACACACGAAGAACATTACATAACCAATAATATTCAATGAAGCTTTGTGCCTTGGGAAGTGTTTAGCGATCTTTAGAATTATAATCGCAGGCAATATTCCGAATAGAATATCTTCTCCTACGCCCCCTACTATCGATAAAGCCTTCAGGAACAGATTTGGATAAACTAAAGTAACTATCAGCGGAGGAAGAAAAGATATAGCTCCTATTACCATCTTGTTGTCAGTTTTCAAATAGTGATAGCAAATATCAGATATATATCCGAACAAACCTGCTCCATTTGTCATAAACGATGAGGTAATGGCAAGGCAGGCAAAAATTAATCCTGCTATTGAAAATACTTTATTTTGCAACACCGCACTCATAGGAACATTTGCCGTGTAACTGTGAACATTAGCATACACAATGCTTGTAACGCCAGATCCATTTTCAGGCAAAGTCCCCAGTACGAGTACCACCCATACCAGGTTTATGAAAAGTCCTATCAGAACGCCGATAAATATTGCCTTATATGTTGCTTTCTTATTATTATTTAATGATTTGTAAACTGTTGGTATAATATTATGGAAGTGGAACGCTGATACTGCAATCGGCAAAACTATTGGAATATATTTCCAGTCTGTGTACAATAGCAAACTTGGCTGCATTTTAGATAAACCTGTAACGATCATTAAAATAAAGCATATCCACAATGCTATCATCAGAAAAATCATACCCTTTCTTAATGCTTTAATTCCATAAAGGATGAGCCCGATTACAATAATAAAATATATTACTATTATCAGGGTTTTATAGTTTGCCAGAACAGGAAATAGTCCTGTAAGCATTGAAGAAAATCCACTCAGGTATGCAACCAGCACTCCGTAAAGAATAATCAAATTACAGATAATGGCGATCCATTTGGCTCCAGTCCCGAGTTCCTCTTTGTAGAATGAAGGCAAATCGAAGTTTTTTTCATTTGGATTAATTTTTGATGCGATAAGCCAGGCGGCAAAAAGCATAAAAAGCCAGATTACAAAAGTTCCAATAACAGCAGGTATAAACCCGCCAAGCCCCGCAGTTATCGGCAGAGCAAGCACGCCCACTCCTAATACATTACCGAGCACAAGCAACGAACTTGTAAAAATTGCTCCGTTTTTTACTTCGCTGACACCATGATTATTTTCCATTTTGCCCCACTTTTTTGATCAGTATAAAATTTATTAATATGTATTGAAGACTTCTTCTATCTTGTTGTAATCATTTGTCTTTGTAAGGATGACTCTTAAAAGCACTCTTGCCTTGGCAGGATTAAGTGTGTCTGCAGTGTTGAACTGAAGTTTGTCATTTTCCATTTCGGAATTCTTCCAAACGCAACCGCTGCCTACTTTTGAACTCATGACTATAGCTACACCATTTTTGGTTCTTGCATCTTTAAGCGGAGTAAAATCTGTCCTGAATAGATTACCGTCTCCCACGCCTGCTACAACTATGCCCTTGACGTCAGGATTGGATGCGGCTGCCTTCATAAGATCATTATCGCCGTTTTCATATTCATAGACTATATCAACTTTCGGAAGAGCTGTGATGTCTTTGATGTTAAACTCAGAGTCCATTGTGTGCTTTCTGAGAGGGGATTTGTATATCCTGATATTGCCGAAATCAACAAAACCTATTGAACCTGTATTTGGCGAAGCAAAAGTATCGCATGTAGAGGTATTTGTCTTGGTGCAATCTCTGGCGTCGTAAATCCTGTCATTCATAACTATAAGAACGCCTAGTCCTTTTGCCTGTTCTGAACCTGCTACGGCTACTGAATTATAGAGATTTATAGGGCCATCAGCGCTTATTGCTGTAGAAGGTCTCATTGAACCTGTAACAATTACAGGTTTATTGGTTTTTAGCACGAGATTAAGGAAAAATGCTGTTTCCTCCATTGTGTCTGTACCGTGCGTAATGACTATTCCGTTTACAGAATCATCATCAAGATATTTTTGAGCGGATGCTGCGAGTTTTAACCAGACTTCATCATTCATGTCCTGACTCGGAATATTTGCTACTTGATCGAACTTCAAATTTGCAAGTTTATCAACTCCATGGACACTGGCAATCAGTGTATTGATTGTAACCTCTCCTGCAGTATAGGCATTTGATGAAGCAGAAGTTCCTGCTCCGGCAATTGTCCCACCTGTTGCGAGAATAACGACTGTTGGTTTGTCAGCGGCTAATGCGCTTACATACAACAGTGTTCCGACTGCAAAAGCTATTAAAGCCTTCATCTTCATAATGAATTCTCCTTATCCATTTGTTGTCTTTATTGGTGAGTAATGAACTATGTCCTTGATTTATCAATTCTAACTTATGTGATTTGATTTAAAAGCCTCTCAATCTTATTTATTTCATTTTCGTCTTTTATCTCTTTTTTGGAAAGGTATCTTATAAATCCATCTTTATCTATGATTACGATATTGCTGTCATCCAGATTGAAATCATAATCTTCAGCTACTTTTCCATCCCAGTCACCGTAAATATCCATATTCTTTGATTTAGAAGCTTCAATTAGTTTTTTCTTCCATATAAAGTCAATAGGAAAGAATGCCGAAGAACAATCGAGTATGGCGAGTTTAAAACAATTGTATTTTCGTTCATCGGACTGCTCTTCATAAAACTTGTTAAGCGTCTCTCTAAGCTTGGCATTTCTATTGAATGTGTCTCTTGTATTATAAATTAACACCACAACTTTACCTTGTAGCATTTCTAGAGTCATCACTTTGCCATCACCCGTGGTAACACTTAAAGCTGGAGCTTTGTCTCCAACATTGAGAGTTAATCCTATCGCAGAAAAAGTTGAAATAAGTACAAGAGCAAGGAGTAGAAATTTAATTATGCCTTTAAACTCAATCCGCATAAAACAACCCGGCTAATCGGATAATTTACTGCATATTAAATCTGAAGCTTGACGGAAGTGAAGATAGCCAAGATGGCCGCCGTTTGAAAGCGTAGTAAGTTTACCGCCCAGAGTATTTGCCAACCAGGCTTCTTGCTCTTTAGATACAAGAAAATCGTCCTGAGTATCAATTACCCTAATTTTGTCATTATTTTTAAGGGTGTTCTCAATTGCTATCAAACTAGATGATTTGTTCAATTCATCTGTTGTCATCTTTATATTGAGTTTATTGGAGTAGTAGTTTTCCAGAAATTTAACAAGATAATCTTCGAAAGTAAAGTGTTCAATCTCCTTATAAACAGCATCTCTAGAGAACCATGAAGACTGAGCTTTAATCACGCCTAGATCCTCTCTGGAGTTAATAGAAAAAATCAATTCGACAAGGGAGTTATGAAAGTCAAATCCAATGACATACCTTGCCTCATCTTTAGTCATTGGCACTTTGTCATTCTGATTGAACTTTTTGCCATTAAGTTTACTTAAGAAATCTACTGCTCTTGCTATAGCCTGGTCTATTTGCTTCTGAGACCATGAAGCTGCTATGGCATAATATGAGTCAAGTTTTTTTGTGGCATACAACAAGTCAACAGGCGGATTGAGTGCTAGGTATCTGGAGAATCCAATTTTATCTGAACCTAACTTTGTTTCCAAATCAGCAATAAAGAGCGTATGCAAAGCACCCATAGAATAACCGACTAGGAGTTTATCTTTTATCCTCTTAGGATGAGTTAATTCTATACGGTTTAATATCTTGCTTACTGCAAAATATATATCTTCAGAATCAACAGGAGTGAAGCCAGGCGTAAGGACACTCGATGCGGATTCTGAAAATTCCCAGTTAAATACATCGCTTATTGCAAGAACAGAATAGCCTTTCAAATAAAAAAGTTCGGCAAATGCTGTGATTTTTGAACTTGTGTAATTTGAACCTAGCCCTGGAAGAAGAACGACTATATTAGCAGGATTAGGTTGCAACCAGAGTTTATATCTCAGGTCAGGGTGATCTTTTAGAATGCTAATGCTATAAACCATTCCACGATTGTAGAAAGTATTCTTGATAAAAAACTGCTTTTGTAAAAACGAGAAACTCTCATCGCCAGGATAGAAAAGCCCTGAACGAAGGGTATCAAGGTCAGGATCCTGAGCCGGATAACCAACAAGCAGCAATGGAGATGCTTTGGCTGAAACAGCCATAATCAATACGCACAACAATAAAATAATTTTTCTAGTTAACTTATTCATGTCTGCTTGTATCTCCATCGTTTCTCAAACCATTAGTTTTTAAGTCCTGATTAGTTACAACTTTCATAGCAAAATACATATTCTTCATAGTCTCGTAAGGATCCTTGCTCGAATCATACATCCTGGTGTAGTTGTCAATAACCAAGGTCATATCATTAAGCTCTATACCCATTTTTATGCCTAATCTGATAAAGTTGACAAGTGTATAAGGAGGGATATAGGTAATGGGATCGGCAAAATAGTCGCCAATCAAACCAATCCCGTCTCTGAGCGTAGTACTGCCCTGAATTGGAAGTATTAGGTAGCATCCAGGCCCCATCCCCCAATACGCGAAAGTCATACCGAAGCTGTTTGTCTGCGGAAGCATGCCCATATGTTCATCAGCAAAATCCCAAAATCCTGCTACTCCTAAAGTGGTATTTGCGCCGAATCTTGCCAACTCTATACCTGCCCTATCCCATCTAGCTTGAAGTAAGGAGTTTATCAGCCTATCTGGCATTTCAATATTATCGGCCATTCTGGCAAAGCCTTCTCTCATGTACTCAGGCATAACCCATGAGTACGCCTTACCAATGGGCCTAAAGA
>JBAXXY010000049.1:0-17097 GCA_037127655.1 Lentisphaerota bacterium | reverse complement strand
ATGTTGATTTAGCAAATGCATTGGATTCCACCCTCTTAGGTGGACCAATGTGGGCAGATTTTGGAATTTCTGCTTTTATCAAAAGGATGAGTGCTATTGGTGAATGGAGAAAACCAAAAGGCATATTAGAGGTAATCCCTAAGTTTTTTGCTAAAGGAGGAGGAATTGTCAATGAGAAACAGGTTGAAATATCGATTCTAATTAGAGATGTGGCCGCTACGGGAAAGGCTATGACCAATGAGCCAATAAATTCTTATACTCCGGATAAACAATTATTGATATGCGATAACAATATATCCCAAAATATTTCTCTTGTTGCGGGACGCACTTACCTTATTAATTCTGAAGTTATCCAAATAAATGGCAAACAATATAGTCCAGAAGCAGGCTATGGATATAAGGACATATACGAAGGGAAGACAACTACTATAACTCTTAATTATTACGAACAAATGAGTGATGCAGAATGGCAAACAATAAAAAACAGTAAAAAATAATAAAAAATTTAATCAGCCTGTCAACAAATAAATAATGCTACCTTAATTCAAAGGCCGAAGCGGTTTCGCTTCGGTCTTTTTTTCGCTCATAAACATCTTGTGCCACTACTTTTATAAGTTAAAAATAATTAAAAAGATGATAGAAACAATAATCCACTTGCTGGCGATAGTTTTTATAATTTCATTTATAAGAAGCTGTTTTGGATTTGGAGATGCTTTAATAGGAATGCCATTGCTTCTTCTCTCCTTTCCAGTTGCTCAATCCATGATAATCGGCTCTTTATATGGAATAATTATAAGCATTATACTAATAGCAAGTTGGCATAAGAATATACTCAAAGCCGGCAGGGAATTAGTTTATCTGATTGTATTTCTATTAATAGGAGCTTCGTTTGGGGTTCTATTTGTTCTATACGGCAACACTAGAATAATTTTGACCTTGCTGAGTATTTTACTAATTGCATACCCGTTGATTTATTTTACTTCTTTCTCTAAATTCACAGTCAAATTTGGTATATTTACATTCATTTTCGGGATTCTTGCCGGGTTTATTGGGGGTTCAGTCAGCGCAAATGGTCCGCTCTATGTGATATATGGACAGCTTAGAAAATGGGAGAAAGGGCTTTTTGTAGCCTTCCTTCAGCCTCTTTTCTTCATAGAAAGTTCTTTCAACTTGACCGCTTATTCTATCAGCTGCGGCATTAAAAAAGAATATCTTTTAATAACTGCTCTGAGTATCCCGATAATTATAATCAATTCATTTTTGGGATCAAAACTAAGAGGAATAATAGGTAATAGATTCGACTTCCTGATAGTGGCTATAATTTTTATTGGAGGATGGTTATTACTGTTTACTAGAGTGATGTAGCTTCTATGAGCGCCTTTCCAGGGGTTTGAGCTTTTTTTATTATCCATTGTACTTGAGCACAAGCATGGTAATATCATCCGATTGATCCGCGCCTGATACATGGCATGCTACAGCAGTCCTGACTTGAGAAATAATACCTGTTACTGAACTGTCTGCATTATCGGATAATACGGTCAGAAGTTTTTCCTCTGAGAACTCAATATCATCTTTATTCGTGGCCTCGGTCACTCCGTCAGTATAGAGAAAGAAGATGTCGCCAGAAAGCAATTTGAGTTTATTGCTTGTATAGAGAGCATCATCCATTACTCCTAGCGGAGGTGGCTTCTGCTCTGAACGCAAATAGCAAAAGCCTTTATTTGCCGTATTAATAATTGGAGGATTGTGACCGGCATTGCAGTATTCAATCTCACCTGTCCTGACATCAAGGATGCAGAGGAAAAAAGTCACGAACATGGCTGAGTCGTTTTCCATACATAACTCTTTATTCATAGCGCTTATTACTTCGCCTGGATTCGTGTGCATCCCTGTCTTTGCCCTGAGAAGAGTTTTCGTAATAGCCATAAAAAGAGCGGCTCCGACCCCTTTGCCGGACACATCGCCGACAGCAAAACAAAGATGAGTCTCGTCAATAAAGAAAAAATCGTACAGGTCACCACCAACCTCTCTTGCAGGAATGAGTTTGGCATAAAGATCAAACTCTTTTGCTTTTGGAAAATTATGAGGGATTATACTCTCTTGTATCTCACGAGCTATGTTTAATTCCTGTTCTATCTTTTCCCTGGCGGCAGTGCTTTCTTTTAAATTCTTCACATATTTAATGAGGTTACTCTGCATTGAGACAAAGGAGCTGCTCAGTAATCCTATCTCATCGAGAGAGGTGTTTTTTGGAATAGCCGCATTAAAATCCCCCTGACCTATTTTATATGTAGCTCTTGCCAGACTTCGCAGCGGCATAGTGGCTCTGCGTGAAAGAAATATTGTCATAACAAGCGTCATCAGGTAGCCAATTATTCCTATTACAAAAAGATCAAGCGTGACACTATCAAGCCTGGAAAAAAGTTCATTCTCAGGAACCACAATCCCCAGCGACCAGCCAACTTTCTTCAATGGCTGATAATATATGTAGCACATCTCTGCCTTGTTATGGGAAAAATATCTGGAATAGCCGGTTTTTCCAGATATCATTTCCTGAGATATTTTTCTCACTGCCTCGTCATTGTACTTTTCAGACAGGGCAAACAAACTCTGCCCCTGTCGATAATAATCTTTATTGGGATGAGCTATAAATGTGCTGTTTGGCGAAATAATATAGGCATATCCTGAATCGAAGATTTTTATCTCTGATATAAACTCTTCAATCCATTCAAGAGGAATATCACAGCTGACGACACCGCCAAACTCTTTCTTGCCATTTTTAAGTTCATAGAAAGCTTTGGAGTAAGAGAGCAACAGCGTCTTTTTGTCTTTGTCGAAATATGGTTCGCTCCAGAAGCCTTTTAGCTGTTTTGCTCCTTCTTTGTAAACATCATTCTGGAGATAATCAAAATCCTGATTCGCCAAATCGCAGTAATCTGAACCATTACCTGTATTCCAAGATGTCGGGGCGAAGAATTTTTTACTCTTATCAAATTTATAGGGCGCAAAAAAAACTGTGACTCCGTGATTTATGTTAAAACTTCCAGTCAGGCCTTTGAGCATAGATTGCAATTCATTTTCTGATGGATCGCTATACTCCAGAAATGCGCTCAGATCATCAGTTGATCTCTGGGTCACAGAGAGGAAAATGTCTATCCGGTTAAGCGTAGCTTCTTCAAGAGCTCTGATATGCTGAGTATTATTCTCAAGTATAAGCCTCTTGGAGAGACGGTAGTTATGTATCAAGACAATAATGAAGATAATCACCACAGCTGTAATGATATACAAACTGAGCTTGAGGGCAAAACTCTCTTTAATTTTGAATCTCATTTCTCTGATTCCATGACTTGGCTAAGCGGCTCTTACTTCTGCTTTACGATTATATCACACATTGGGGAAAATAAAGAGATTGTCAGAAAAAGGCGCCGAGGCCACCCTATCAATATATTTTATGCCTGGCATATTGGCATTACTCTTTTAATCAAATAGAATTGAAAGACTTTAAAGATATGAGTTTAATAACATAAGCAGGGATTTATTTATGAAACAATTACATGTAAAAGCAGCTTCTATTTTCCTGATGCTGATGATGTTTGTCAGCATTGCCTTTGCCTCAGAGGTAAAATATATGGCGATTGTGGATGCGGGCAGTTCAGGTTCGCGATTATATTTGTACAAGATGAGCCTGGAAAATGGTGTGCCCCGGGCACAGGAGATAAAACTGGAAGGGAACATTGTAGAGCCAGGTCTATACACCTATGCGAAAAAGCCCGAAAAAGTTTCTGACTATTTTAAAGGGCTGCTTGAAAGCCTCAAATCAGGTTCTGCCAAAGTCGGCGTGAAACCTGGAGAAGTCTTCGTATATGTTCTTTCCACTGCAGGAATGAGAATAGCCGCGCCATGCGAAAGAGAAAAATTATACAGCACCTTGGTAAAGTACCTGAATGAGAATGGATATGATAAGGTTTATGCAGGAATGATAACTGGTCACGCAGAAGGACTTTTTGATTGGGTGGCAGTGAATTACCTTCTGAAGACTTTTTCGGATAACGCTAAAAGTGTAGGAGTCCTTGACCTTGGCGGAGGTTCCAGTCAGATAGCTTTCGAGACACAGGAGCAGAACATATTTGTCTCTCAACTAAAAATTGGAAACAAAATATATACCGTTTACTCGAGGAGCTATTTAGGGCTGGGACTGGACTATGCCAGATACCAGTTCTCCAATGTCCCTGAATGCTGGCCAAAAGGTTACCCGATGCCGGCAAGCCATATAAAAGCCGATCCGGATTTCACTAAAGGGGTTAAGGAGTTCTCAATGCTGATTAACTTCATACACAACCTGAATTCTTACAAAGGAGCTGAAATTCCTGAAGACATGAATTTCATAGGTATAAGCGGTTTTTATTATCTAACTTCTGCAAAAGCTGTCAATATGAGTACGACTTTCAGCCTGGCAGATATGCAGAAGGCCGGTAATAATTTCAGCAAAAGGACATGGGAAGAACTCGAAAAAGATTATCCTGACGACCCATATCTCTTTTCCTATCTGCTAAACCTTGAACTCACGACAGCGCTTCTCAAATACGGATATGATTTTCATCCCGACAGAAAAATCCAGGCATACAATAAAATTGACGGAATATCTGTTAACTGGACTCTTGGCGCCGCAATATGTTTATTTGAAGGTAATCCTATAAAGTGATGGAGGTTTTTGCTCTGTCAAAACGCTCTTAACGGTCGCGCCGTTGTATCGATTTTTGTGAGTAGGGACGGATCTCCGAGCTGTCCGGAAATTGAGACAATTGTCACTCTGCCATCGCCTAAATACAATGGTTTTGACAGAACAAAACTATCCATCAGTGGAAATTAGCGAAGATTAGTGGTTAAAATTATAGAGATATATTTTAATGCTCAAAAAAGGTTGGAGAGAAAAATGAGAACGAAGTTCTTACTGGAATTGGTTTTATTTGCACTCTTTTCATTACATCCTATTTTCTCGGCTGAAATAGCTACTTCCAAAGCCGACATTGAAAATCTCTTTAATCAATGGAATGCTTCATTGCAGACCGGCTCTCCGGAAAAGGTTGCCGGCAATTATGCTGATGACGCCATATTAATTCCGACTGTTTCCAATAAAGTCAGACACAATCATGAAGAGATAGAAGATTATTTTGAACACTTTTTGCTTAAAAAGCCTGTCGGAACAATTGACGAAGAACATATAAGGATATTTGGAAACATCGCCATTAATTCAGGTCTATATACTTTTGACATTGTGGATGATGAAAAACATGAAAAAGTTAAAGCCCGGTATACATTTGTTTATCGCAAGATTGATGGCAAATGGCTTATTATAGAGCACCACTCATCTGTCCTTCCGGAAAAAAACGATCTGGAATAATCAATATTTCCAGCCGTAGCACGGGCAAAAGATGCCCTTGGTACAACTTTAGACGGTGATGAAGCCAGGAATGGGTTTGATGAAATTCTGGCGAAGGCTCCATGTGTAGGCGCCCTGCATCGGGATCATAAGAATATCACCCTCTTTAAGATCTTCACCGAAATAGTTGTAGCCCCACACATCGTGAGGCGTGCAGAGCGCTCCGAGGATATTGAACCTCTTTTCTTCCAATGACGGTCTGGTCAGATTAATTATCGGAAAGTAGTCATACTCAAATCTGTCCCAGCCTATTGTGTTTGTTCCAGCGTCTGTTATGGCTATGTCAGGTTCTTTAATGTCAACGACTGTCAGGAATAGCTGAATCGAATCATTGCATATCCATCTGCCGGGTTCAAAGCATATTTTGCAATTGACTTTTGGAAAGATGTTTTCTTTGATAGTTTTGCTGATTTCCTGAGCGAAAAACGAGATCGGTTGTGATGGCGAACGGTAATGGGTTTTCCTTGTTTCCTCATCCAGGCTTTCTATAGCCTTTTCAACCATTCCGATATTTGTCGTTTCGTAATGCATCCATTCGCCCTGCTCCGGCCAGTAACCGCCTCCTATGTCGATAAACTTTATTGATTTACGGCATTGCCAGGAAACAGTTCCCAGCACATCGCCTATCTTTCTGATGAATTCACATTGGACGGACGGATTCAGGTTCCAACTAGTGTGAAACTGCAATCCTTCAAAGTGGATAAATCCACACTTGGTAGTTTGCAGATAGAATTCTTCTAGGCGTTCAGGAAGGATCCCGAATTTACGCCAGAGCATTTTCGGGTTTGTCGTAAGTCTTACGCCAATACGAATATGAGTTTGCATGGCTTCGGCAATAGTTTTGAGCCTCTCGAGTTCGCCGAAACTGTCAACAAGAATTTTTACTCTGGAAGAATGTTTTAAAGCCAGAATATGTTCATTTTGAGTCTTTCCAGGCCCGCTGAAAACTATGTCGTCACATCCGAGAGAGAGAGCCTGTTCAAGTTCCAGTCCGCTTGAGACATCCAAACCATATCCGTTCTTCATCATTTCGCTGGACATTTCCGGATGGTTATTGCACTTCATAGCGAAGTAGAACGATGTATCAGGCATTAGGAAGCTGAAAGCCTGCCTAAAGTCATCTGATTTCTTCTTTAGTATTTGAGGTTCAAATATATAGCATGGAGGATTGTGCATCTTTAGCAAGTCTAAATAATAACCTCTCTTATCCAAATATGATGAGACAATGGATCTGATTTCATCCATTGAGAAAAGAGGATTCTTTTCTTCAAAAGCGATATTAAGTTTATCTAGAATAATTTGTTTTCTGTCATCGCTGATCATTATTGAAGAGCCTCCTAATTGAGGGAGGGCTTCAGATCTCTGAAGCCATTAGCGGTCGAAGTGGACTTCGCCCCTCCCATTATTTGATTTTAAAGAGATACATTGAGTTCTGCCCTGAAGACAAATAGTCCTGAATATCCACCAGCCTTGAGTAGTCCTCGGGAGGGATGATAGACGGGTGAAGTTTGTATTCAATAACATCATAGTATGTCAGGGATTCTTTAGTTGCTGACATAGAGCTTATATAGATGGTACCTGTTCCTCCTGGAATCGTAAAATTACAGCTCGATGGTTTGATCATAACTTTCTCTGTATCGTCTGGAAAAATTATGGTATTGGCAAGCTTGAAATTAAGGGTGGTGCCATTGTAGTAAGGATAGAATTTCTCTCTGGCTCCAAGAGCGAAAATAGTAGCGTTGCCAAGATAAGAATTGAAGTAGATATAGCTTCCTTCTTTTACGCAGTAATCCGGCACTTTTACCTTAAAAGTTTCTATCCCGGGATAAGTCGAGAAATCACATTTCAACTCATCAATACTGACAGCTGACTGCGATATCTGCGAGATAAGCTCTTTATAGAATCTTGCCTTATCCTCAGGAGTCAGCAGTGCGTACAATCTGTTATTAGCGCCGTATTCATTACCGTATAGCTTCTTAGTTATGCTAATTTCTGCGCTTAAATCCTTTGATAGGACTGTATTTACTATAAGCTCAACCGATGTCTCTTGACCTTTTGCAGCTAGAATCTGGATAGAAGATGCATCATTGAGCAAAATAGCGCATTCTCTTTCATGAGTGACTGAACCATAAGAAGCGTATTGATCCGTGTCATTGAGATAAACCTCATTTCCCTGAGAATCTTTTACCCCAATAAGAATAAAGTTGAATAACTGCCTCTGAGGAGTCTTTAGGATTGGCCTGGTTAGCTCTTCGAGATATGGAAGAGAAGAGGCGATTAAAAATTCTGATTTAATACCGACACTTTTGAGCATAGCACTGTATAGAAGAGCAGTGTCTGCATCATTGCCATATCCATCTTGTAAAGTGATATCGGGTTTACTCAGCGCAGATAGAGGCAGATCAGTGAAACTGGGTCCAGCGCGATTGATGTTGATCTCTATGAAGTTCCTTATGGCAAGAATCTTATCTTGATCAGTAGTTTTGCCGTCTATGAGTTTATTTGCGAGCTCTTTGCAATTTGGATTATCATCCATAATATCCTCAAAATGCTCGCCGATGGATTCTGTATAATCCTTCCAGTTTCCATCCGAAACGATAACAACAGGCAGATAGTCCCATACGGGCGGAAACGAGACTTCCTGCACTACTGCGCTCTGATTATAAGCTGTCCAGGAGTATGTAGTGTAATCATCCTCTTTGGTTATTTTTTCACTAAGCGCATCAGCATTCTTCTTGTCAATTAGGATGTTGCGGTCATTTGAAACCTTTAAATCTACGCTGTATTTATCCACCGGATAACGGCTTCTGAAAACAAACATATCTGAATAAAAAGGCTTGTCTTTAGTGGTGGCTTCATATTCCACTTCTATCGTAGAGCCGACTTCGACGCCTGGCAAACTAGCTACAAGAAGTTTTTCTGCCGGATAACGAGGGGCGGAAGCAACCCATGAAGAATCCATGATATTAAGTTCTGTTGGTCCGAGTTTCTGTACTTTACCTGTAGCAGAAGTAACCTGAGCCTTTACGACATTTACGGTCTCCCAGGCAGGATTGTATGTCACCTTTATCTCTGAATTGTCCTTCTTGCCATTGTAAGTAAGTATCTTTGTCTGAGTTTTGAACTTCTCAATCGTCGAACCATCCTCATTCAAGGTGACATCCATTCCCTGAAATAAGACTCTGGCGTCATTACTTCTTTCCTGAGGAAGCGGAGAATTGGAAGAAATATTTTTTGTCCCTGATGAACCTAGAAGTTTAATCCTATCATTAATCTCCATAATTTGAAGATCTTTCTTCAACTCCAGATACTGTTTCGGGGAAAACTCCACGCCATTGATAAGAAATTCAGATGAGGCTGTAAGCTTTTTGTCTTTAATAGTTATCTTTCTATTGAAGTCCAAAGTGTCCGAATTGATCTCTTTAAACTTCGGTGGACCCTCAGTTTTGAAAGTGTCTGGAAGCGCCAGGTTTATCTTTTCACTATATCCGCAGGCAACTTCTGTAACAAGCGGATATTTTCTTTCAGTAAGACCAGTCGTGCCGATAATATAATTAACAATTCCGATGCTTCCGCCAATCCACGGCAGATTCAATGCGCTCATATTGTCGCCGGACACAAAAGATTTCTTCGCGGTAAATCTCATTTTGACAGATAATACTGATGACATATCAAATAAGTTTTCGGGTGTAATTGTATAATAAAATAGCTGTGAATTGGGAATTGCTTTTCTTAGAATATTTTCGAAGAAAGTCCTCCTCTCATCATTCGATAACTTGGCAAAGTGCCCTCTGTAGAGAGAGTCATTTATGCCGTCAAATTTTATTACTGATTCGACATCAATCAAACCATCAGGAGAAAGAGTTCCATCTGTGGCAATCTCGACCATGTTTTCTCTTGCCGGAATTATCGGTGTCGTCATCAGCGTAGCTCCGTCAGGTTTTGCTACGAGATAACTCCTATCGCAAAGATATGCAGGGAAGATGTCTTTGGATGATTCGTTGGTCGGATCCATAAAGACCATTTTTCCGTCTGAAAGCTGAACACAGCATACAGCATGATTGAAAAACGGAAGAGGGACATCCTTGTCTAGTTTCGGTCCGACCATGATGATGACAGGATATGCCTTGTACCCTGCGAGTTTAAGCATAGCTACAAGCAAAGCCGCCTTATCTCTGCAAACACCATAGCGGTTATTAAAGGTGATGCTTACATCATGCGGTTCGAATCCTGGAGCATCCGTCTCAGTAGTTACGCCCATATATCTAACTTGCTGGGCTACGAAATAGTAAATAGCCTTTATTTTACCCATATCATTGGTCTCGTCTTTGATCAGATCCTTAACGGTCTTTTCCATCTCGGGAGTAGTGGCATTCAGATGAGGCAGACAAAGATTCCAGTACCACTTGGATACATCTTCCCATGAATTAATTGTGCTTGCAAGAACTCTCTGCACAACAGATGAAATAGGAGGCATATTGGGTTCAGGAAACATTCTGGGGACATTCTTGGCTTCCCATACATACTTAATATTATCGCCATCCTGAATCACATAATCAGCTATGCAATTTGGTATTTTGTCGGGGATACCTCTTTTCATGACAGGGCGGTCTTTCGGAGCAATAATTTCATATTTGAAATGAACTACCGGAGATGTGGATTCCAGCAATTCCATATCAAACCATGCATCAGGTATTATTGCCTTATATATCGTCTCACAAGTCACATATCTTACACAGTCGCCAATCTCAAGTTCTGGAATCGTAACTCTTAGTATCTTATCATTGGGATTGTAGATATTTGCAAACATCTGCGAGTCATCAACCATCTCTCTGGCATTAGCCTTGACATCGACTGGAATCATTCTGCCGTCAGGCTTGATTACATCAAGTTTCTTTATCTCCACTTGTGAGTATGGCAGAGTGTAGTTAAAACTAAGAATCTTGTAATCTTCCCTTCCCTTGTCTGTAAGGATTTTAAATATGGTATCATCCCATGTCTCTCCAGTGCCATCTGCTTTATAAGTAACCTTAATGTAATCATCCACAAGAACTTCATCGGAATTCGGATAAGTCTCAATGGTACATGCTTTAGCCTTATCTAAAACATCCTGAAGATTCAAAAGTCCTATAGGAGAAACATCTGCTCCCAATAAGAAAACACTGGATGTTAAAAAAGCAGATAATATGAATTTATAGAGCCGCATAAGAATTGTCCTTGTTTTGTATTTTCTATTTTAGATTTTCGATGAAATCTCTTTGCATATTTCCGAATAGGTTTTTGAGAAAACTAATTCTCTTTCTTCGATTATTCTAGAAACATCATCCATTTCGGGTTTTACTTTAAATGTTCCGTTTTCCTTATTCCCTGAGATTTTAACTCTGACATCGCCATAGGAAGTTGATACGACTAGAGATTTTCTCTCTAAAACTTTTCTATTCTCTGTTCTATATCTTACTCCAAGAGTGGTCGTGTTCTTCAAAATATAATCTGAAACCATATCCGTTAGGTTCACGGGGCATATGACCTGAATAATAAAACCCTGCCGACCTTTCTTCATCGTCGCAGGAATAACCGCATAATCCAATACTCCAAGTTTAAACAAACCATTTGAGATGTGACCAAGAAATTCACCAGGCATATCATCTATATTCGTCTCTATTATAACAACTCTGTCATCATCGTATTTCTTGGAGTCTTCCTCAATAATTGAAACTCTCAGGACATTTGCCTGATTGGGATAATTTCTTGAACCTGCTCCATAACCAATAGCAGAGATTTTTCCAGAACTTGGAACACCCCATTTAGTTACAATTTCTGTTAAAATTGCCGCTCCTGTAGGCGTCGTAAGCTCTCCTTTGATGTCAGTATGAGTAATCGGAGAGCCTTTCAATATTTCGGCTGTCGCAGGAGCAGGAACAGGGAGAATTCCGTGCATCGTATTTATCGTACCGCTCCCAAGTACAGGAGGAGACGAAATAACTTCATCAATTTTCAGCTCTTTTATCAGCAGCGCTGAAAAAACTATATCCACTATCGAATCCACAGCGCCAACTTCGTGAAAATGTACATGGTCAGTTTCCATTCCATGGATTTTGCTCTCTGCCTGAGCAAGTCTGAAAAATATCTTTTTTGCTAACTCTTTTATCTCGTAGTCAAGTCTTTGAGCAGAGTCAATAATTACATAAATTTCCTGAAGAGAGCACCCGTGATAATGATCCGAATGATGATGCTCTTCATTAAGATTAACATCAAACTTCAAAGCAGTTATGGCATTCTTACTAACCTTGTTTGCTGATAGATGAAAGCCGGGATGAGTTCTAAGCAACATTATCTTTTCAAATAATTCATCACGATTAGGCATCAAATCAAGAAGCGCGCCTACAAACATGTCGCCTGATATGCCGGAAAATGGTTCAATATAAAGAATTCTCTTCAATTAAATAACCTTTTGATTTATTTTATTATGGTCTATCTTTCAGAGCTATTATAACTTTCGAGCCATTTAAGCCTAAGTTTAAATTAAAAAAATCTTCCAAATTCTTAGCAGCCACTTTAAAGCTAGATATGTTTCATTTATTATTAACTTAGCTTCTTACGATATTTAAGGTTTAAAAAATCAGGAGGGATTTGTATGGCAGAGCATGTAGAACACAACGGCGTAGAAAGCCCGGGTAAACCATTCACTCTAATTTTCTTCATAGAAATGTGGGAGAGATTCGGTTACTACGGCATGGTAGCCTTGATTGTGGTCTTCATGATAGACCACCTTGGCTTCTCTGACAGCGTAGCATTAAATACTTACGGGGCATTTTCTGCTCTTGTATATGCGTTTCTGAGCATAGGCGGTTATATCGGCGATAAATGGCTGGGAACAAAAAGAACTACTCTCCTTGGCGCAATAGTCCTGTGTTTAGGCTATGCGCTCCTTTCCTATCATCCTGATGAAACTCTTTATTACGGTTTAGGCGCAATTATTGCCGGGAATATGCTTTTCAAAGCCAATCCCTCGAGCCTTGTTTCCAAACTTTACAGGAAAGATGACCCGAAGCTCGACAGCGCATTTACCATGTATTATATGTCAATCAATCTAGGCTCATTTATTTCAATGACCATTTGCCCGATTGTTCAGGTAAAATACGGTTACGCTTCGGCCTTCCTGATTTGCGCAATAGGGCTTCTCATGGCAATAATCGGATATAATTTCTTTGGCAAAGTTTTATCAAATATCGGGTCTGAGCCTGACTTCCGTCCAGTCAACAAAAAATATCTTCTCGGCACAATCATTCTGGTAATTGTGATGGTTTTTTTAAGCGCATGGTTGCTCAAACATCTGGAGATCACAAGCATAATACTTACCCTTGCGCTAATCGTCACCTTCGGCTTTATGGTTAAATTCATCATTACAGCTGAAACCAAAGAGCAAAGATACAAATATGTCGTCTGCCTGGTACTTATAATTGAAGCCATTGCCTTCTTTATTCTCTATCAGCAGATGCAGACATCGCTCAATCTCTTCACAATAAGAAATACAGACTCTCTGATGCTGGGAATTAAAGTGCCGGGAACAATGTTCCAGAACCTTAATCCTTTCTGGATCATGGTCGGAAGCCCTATACTGGCTATTCTTTACAATAAACTTGGAAAGAGCGGCGGCGATTTCTCTGTGGCCACTAAGTTTGCCTTCGGAATGTTCCTTTGTTCATTAGGATTCCTGATCCTACCACTAGGAGCAACTTATTTCGCGCATAACAATATTATTTCGGGAAACTGGGTAATTGGAACTTATTTCTTCCAGAGCATTGGAGAACTTCTGGTTTCAGGACTCGGTCTTTCCATGGTAACCAAACTAGTTCCGCAAAGAATAGTCGGCTTCGTAATGGGCACATGGTTTATGGCTAGCGCGGTTGCTATGCGTCTCGGAGGATGGATAGCTTCCTTTGCGAGCATACCAAAAGGAGAGATTGGTGATACAGCAACTTCTCTTAAACTCTACTCAAACCTCTTCCTTCAAATTGGTGTTGCTTCGCTTATAATCTGCATAATTATGTTCATATTTGTGCCGAAACTTAAAAAATACCTCAAGTAGTTAATGGAAAACTATAATACATACCAAAGCCCACTTTCAGGTCGTTACGCGAGTAATGAGATGAGTTACAACTGGTCTCCCCAGCGAAAACACAGTTTGTGGCGTAAACTTTGGCTGGAACTTGCCAAAGCCGAAAAGGCTTTGGGTTTGGACATCTCTGACGAACAAATCGCAGAAATGGATGCTCATCAGAATGACATCGACTTCAAAAGAGTTTCTGAAATCGAGAAAAAACTCCGCCATGATGTAATGAGCCACATTCATCACTTTGGTGAACTCTGCCCAAAGGCGATGCCCATTATTCATCTTGGAGCTACAAGCTGTTATGTAACTGACAATTCAGAGCTTATACAGCTTAGAGAAGGAATGCTAATAATCCAGAAAAAACTCCTGAATCTCATCAAGAGATTCTCAGAAAGAGCTGATGAATTTGCAGAACTCCCCACGCTGGGATTTACCCATTTCCAGCCTGCCCAGCCCACAACTGTTGGCAAAAGATTAAGTCTCTATTTGCAGGATTTGTTATTTGACTTCAACAGGCTTGAATATGAAATTGAAAATCTCCCGTTCAGAGGAGTCAAAGGAACGACTGGCACACAGGCAAGCTTTATGTCGCTTTTTAAAGGAGATTCTAAGAAAGTTGCTGAACTGGACATGATGGTCACAAATAAAATGGGTTTTAGCAAACCTGTTTCCGTGAGCAGTCAGACATATACCAGAAAAATAGACTATTACATCCTTGCAGTTCTTTCAGGAATAGCCCAGTCAGCTTATAAATTTGCTACAGATTTAAGGTTGCTCTCTCACTTAGGGGAAATAGAAGAACCGTGGGAAAGTTCACAGATTGGTTCCAGCGCAATGGCATACAAAAAAAATCCAATGAGAAGCGAAAGAATATGTTCTCTTGCCAGATTTGTTATTTCTCTGCCGGACAATGCCGCAAATACTCATTCGAACCAATGGTTTGAAAGAACTCTTGATGACTCGGCAAACCGCCGAATAGTTCTACCTGAGGCATTTCTGAGCATTGATATTATCCTTTCGGTTCTTTTTAATATCATAAATGGCATGCAAGTCTGGCCGAAAGTCATAGAGAAAAATTTATTAAGAGAGATGCCTTTCATGGCTACAGAAAATATTATGATGGCGGCAGTCAAAGCGGGCGGAAATAGGCAAGAGCTCCACGAAGCAATTAGAGTTCACTCACACGCTACTATCAGAGGAATTAAAGAACATGGTAAAAGTAATGACCTCCTCGATAGAATAAAAAATGACAATCTGTTTGCTCCTATAGCAAATAATATTGACAAGATAATAAACCCGGCTGATTTTATAGGCAGATCGCCTGATCAGGTAAGAGAATTTATCAAGAATGATATTTGCCCGCTTCTGGAGAAGTACTCTCATTTAATTGATTACGGTGTCTTCGAGGCAATATCAGTTTAGAAACTTTAAGGAATACATTATGCGCAAAGCAGTTGTGGAAAGAAAAACAAAAGAGACAGATATCAAACTCAACATCAATTTGGATGGTTCAGGCAAATCCAAAATTAAAACAGGTATGCCATTCTTCGATCATATGCTCGAACTCTTTGCAAAGCATGGATTTTTCGATTTGGAAATTGATGTAAAAGGCGACCTTGAAATTGATTGCCATCATTCAATAGAAGACATTGGCTTGGTTCTTGGAGAGGCAATTGCCAAAGCAGCTGGGGACAAAGCCGGGATTAAACGATATGGCTTTTTTATCCTTCCCATGGATGAGACACTTGTGACTGTAGCTCTGGATCTTTCAGGCCGACCATATCTGGTTTATGATGTAAATCCCAAGAAAGATTCAATATCCAATATAGATACCAGGCTCTTTCATGAATTCTTTCAGGCGCTCTCTATTAAGGCAGGAATGAACCTACATATCATTCAGCACAGCGGAGAAGATGTTCATCACCTCTTCGAAGCTGTTTTTAAATCCTTTGCGAAGGCTCTTGATGTTGCAACATCCATGGACAGCCGACTCAACGGAGACATCATGTCCACCAAAGGCGTGCTTTAATCTTTGCCTATCAACTTTTAACCAACAACTATCTACTAAACTATGATCGCATTGATAGATTACGGTATGGGAAACTTGTCCAGCGTCCGCAAGGCTTTTCTTGCCGTTGGGGCAATGGACATTAAACTTGTGTCCGACCCGCAAGAAATTACCGCGGCTCAGGCCGTAGTTCTTCCGGGTGTCGGTAACTTCGGAGATGGAGCAAAAAATTTACACGAACTCGGTTTTGATACTGCAATAAAAAGCGCTGTTACATCAGGAAAACCATTCATGGGAATATGTCTTGGTATGCAGTTGCTTATGGAATCAAGCGAAGAAGCTCCCGGAGTCAAAGGATTAGGGATTATAAAAGGTAAAACTATCAAGTTTGATAAAAATTGCGGCCTCAAAATCCCACAGATTGGCTGGAACAGCGTATCTAAAATAAAAAATAACATCTGCCTTGATGGAATAAAAGACGAAGAGTTTTTCTATTTTGTCCACAGTTATTATGTAGCGCCTGAAGAGGAGTCTTATATAGCAGGAATAACAGAATATGGAATCAAATTCTGCTCCTGTATCGGAAGAGATAATATATTTGCCACCCAGTTTCACCCTGAAAAAAGCCAGGATGCCGGACTTAGGATCATAAGAAACTTTGTTAATTCAATCACCCCTTAATATCCATGAGCTCCATAGACTTGCATATTCATTCAATCCATAGTCCAGATGCCGAACTGCCTGTAACTGAAATTTTGGAATGTGCATTAAAAAATGGCGTCAAGACTATATCCATTACAGATCACAATACGGTCAAAGCTCACAAGGAAATATCTAATAACAAGATAGTTTCAGAAATCAAAATCATACCAGGAGTCGAACTTGACTGCACTTACAAGGGCAAGACTTTTCATCTTCTTGGTTATTATATTGACTTCAAAAGCATAGATTTTGAAGATTGGGAAAAAGATTTTATCAGGAGAGAACTTGGAGCTGTTCCAAAAAGAATAAAAAAGCTTCAGGATTTGGGAATGAAAATTTCAGAAAGCGAAGTTTTCGAGCGAGCTAAAGGTCAAACTATCCCTCAGGAAGAATTGATGGCAGAAATTATTCTAGAAGATAATGATAACCGACATCTTCCAATTCTGACGCCATATTTTGAAGGCGGAAGCAGAAGCGACCAGCCTTTTATACACTTCTTCTGGGACTTTTTCGGACACGGCAAAGCCGCGCATGTTCCTGTAGAATATCTGAATATTTCCGAAGCAATAGATATGGTTAAATCAAATGGGGGAATTCCTATTCTGGCTCATCCCGGAGCAAACTTTAAAGAAGACATTAACTTCATAGATGAAATAGTCAGTCATGGCGTGTCTGGAATCGAAATATTTTCGACTTATCACGCTGAAAAACAAATAGATATGTTCAAAAAATATGCAATAGACAAGAAACTCCTAATGACTTGCGGAAGCGACTTTCATGGAAGAAATAAACCTCTAATAAGTATTGGAAACTTTGACTGCTATGGTCTTGAAG
>JBAXXY010000048.1:0-17193 GCA_037127655.1 Lentisphaerota bacterium | reverse complement strand
TAAATCTTTTTGATAGAGTATGCGCCGGCTTTGTCTTCAACTGCCCAGCCTAGATCTGTGATCTGTTTCCTTAATGTATCTGATTTGGCAAAATCTTTTGCCTTTCTAGCGGCTAATCTTTCCTCAGCAAGTGATTTAATCGCTGATGGAATTTCTTCTTCGGCTTCTTCAAAGTCAAAGACTCCAAGTATTGAATCAAAGTTATGGAAAGCCCCAAGGACTGCTTCTGCGCCTTTAACTCCCAATTCATTTGAAGCTATGAGTTTATTGGTTTCTCTCTGAAGATTGAATACTGGAGCCAGAGCTTCTGAGATATTAAGATCGTCAGCCATTGCGTTTCCAAACTTTTCTACGGCATCATGGACAATATTAGTCACAGATGCGCCTTCCTTGCCAATTTTGAGAACATCATGAAGTTTAGCAAAAAGGGTTTTGAAGCTTTTTAGGGTTTCTCTGGATTGTTTTAGGAAGTCGAATGTGAAGTTTAATTTTTTCCTGTAGTGAGCAGAGATGAGAACCCACCTGATTTCTTCAGGAGTGTAGCCTTTAGCTATTAAATCTCTTACCGTATAGAAATTACCAAGCGATTTGGACATTTTTTGCCCATCAACTATCAGATATTCGCAGTGCATCCAGTAGTTTACAAACTTCTGACCGTTAGCTGATTCACTCTGAGCTATTTCATCCTCGTGATGAGGGAACATATTATCTATTCCACCTGTGTGGATGTCAAAAGTTTTCCCGAGATATTTCATGCTCATGGCGCTGCACTCAATATGCCAGCCGGGTCTGCCTTTGCCCCATGGGCTTTCCCAGGAGACATCGCCGTCACCTTCATTCCAGGCTTTCCATAGAGCGAAATCTGCGACAGAATCTTTCTCGTATTCATCGGTATTAACTCTTAAGCCGGAACGCTGATTTCCCATGTCAATTTTGGCAAGTTTGCCATAGTCTTTGAACTTGGCAATCGAGAAGTAGATTGAGTTATCATCGCTTTTGTAAGCGTAGCCTTTTTCTATCAAGACTTTGATGATGTCTATCATTTCCTGAATATGGTCTGTGGCTGCAGGATAGTATTCGGCTTTTTCCACATTGAGCTTCTTGAGGTCTTCAAAGAAGGCGTCAACATAAGTTTTAGTGTATTGCTTTAGAGGAATGCCGGAAGCCTTGGAGTCTCTGATTGTTTTATCATCAACATCAGTCAGATTCATAACCTGGATGACATTGTATCCGAAATATTCGAGAGTTCGTCTAAGTATGTCTTCGAAGAGATATGCCCTAAAATTTCCAATGTGGGCGTAATTGTAAACAGTCGGACCGCATGTGTACATTTTTACGACTTTTTCTCTTATTGGTGTGAATACGCGTTTCTGGCGCGCCATTGTATCGAAAAACACAATATCCATAGCTTTGACCTCTATGTCTTAGACCTTTATATTTTTACAATTTTAGTTTGTACGGGATACTTTAGATTATCTGCAAATGCTTCTGCAAGCTCTTTGCAGAATTTTTCGCCGATAGAAAGTTTGATTGCGAAGTATTTCTCGGCAAAAAAATAAATATCAGAGAATTTGAGATAGATAGGGATATCGCTCGGTTTGGAGCCAAACTGAAGTTTAGGAATATTGTCTCTGATGACTGCAATCACTTCATTCAGCGCATCTATGGCAATCGGAAAACATGGAAAAAATTGAAGTTCGGTAGTTACCGGTTCCAGATGGTAGTACTTCGCAAGAGCATTGAATCTCATATCTATCTTGATCGATGGGAATATAGAACCTATTCCTGCGAAATTTATCATCTCAATGTTGATGAGATCTCGAGTTTGCGGGCTTAATTTCTCCAGTATTTCCATCTTGCTGATTATCCACTTTGAATCGCTTTTTGGTGAAACTACCACATTTGAAATTTGTGGAAGTTCCTTAGAATCGCCCCTGTAAAACTTGGCAAGTTCAACAAGGAGAGACTGAGGAGCATTGATGATTTTTAACTCGCTGCATGCAGTGAAAACTTTATCAGAAACTTTTATCAACTCATCATTAGATATAAGCAATGTTTTTGCAATGGCTTTCTTTATGTTCTGATACTCAGAGAGGTCAATATCTCTCAAAGATGAGTCAAGGGTGGTTCTAAATGCCGCTCCGATTTCATGGTTGCCAGATTCGTCAAGCATCTTCGAAATTAGTTTGTCTATCTCTTTTTGGGAGAATAGGACACCTTTTTCTGACTGGAAAGATAGGGCGCTTTCAATAGCATTAGCAAGGTCTTCAGCAATCCAGAAATCCTTTACGCCTGCCATTAAACAGCATTTGATGAGTTTTGTCTGGAGAGCTTCCGAGTCGAACTGAATCTTCGACCCGTCTTCCATTAGCGTCATTATTGCTGTAGAACTTAAGCAAATCATAATCTAAATCTTTAAATTTCAGTAATTACAGAAATGGGTTTTATGGCTGATGCGCGACCTGTTTTCATATCATAGGTTACGACTACCGCATCAAGCCTTATTTTGCCTGTTTCCACGACTTCCAGCCTACATGGCAAATCAGTGGTAAATTTATAAATGACATTGGGTATTTTGCGGCCGATAATAGACTCATGGCCGCCAACCATCCCGACATCGGTGATGTATGCAGTGCCGCCTGGATGTATGCAGGCATCGGCTGTCTGCACATGTGTGTGTGTGCCTAGAACAGCTGTAACTTTTCCGTCAAGGTATCTGCCCATTGTTATTTTTTCACTGGTTGTTTCGGCGTGAAAATCGACAAATATGCACTTTACATAAGTCGGCAATTCCTCGAGGATTTTTTTTACTTGAATAAACGGACAGGAAGCAGGAGTTTTCATGAAAGTTCTGCCCATTAAGTTTATCACGGCAATTTCGCCTCCTGCCGGATTTTTAAAAACCCCGAAACCTTTTCCTGGTTGGCATGGATTTAAGTTTGCGGGCCTGATTACATTGCTGAAACCCTTTATGTCATTATCGAAATTCTTCTGGTCCCAGACATGGTCGCCTAAAGTGATAACATCCACTGATTCTGAGAGCTCTTTTATACACTTATCAGTTATACCGGATCCTGATGCTGAATTCTCTCCGTTCGCTATGACAAAAGAACAGCAGTACTGATGTTTGATTTCGGACATCAGCGCTTTAACTGCTTTTCGCGCGCCTTTACCGACTATATCTCCAATGAAAAGTAAATTCATTATTTCCTCAATTCAACTACTTGGCGTAGTCAACAGATCTAGTTTCTCTAATAACAGTTACCTGTATTTTCCCAGGGTATGTAACCTCTTTTTCTACTCTCAGGCATATATCTCTTGCAAGGCACTGGGCTCTTTCATCTGAAATCTTATGAGGTTCAACGACGACTCTTATTTCTCTGCCTGCCTGCAGAGCGTAAGAAGATTCAACGCCTTCGAAACTGTTTGCTACGCCTTCGAGCTGTTCGAGGCGTTTGAGATATAGCTCTGTAGTTTCACTTCTTGCTCCAGGTCTTGATGCGCTCAAGGCGTCACAGGCATTGACTAAAACTGCATACACACTTGTTGGTTCGATTTCATTGTGATGCGAAGCTACGGCATTTATAACTATCGGATCTTCGTTATTTTTTCTTAGTATATCAGCGCCTATTGAGGCATGAGTTCCTTCGATTTCATGGTCAACAGCCTTTCCTATGTCATGAAGCAGCCCGATTCTCCTTGCTTTCTGCTGGTCTAAGCCTAGCTCGGCGGCAATCATTCCCATAAAGTAGGCTGTCTCAAGTGAATGTTTAAGAACATTTTGAGAAAAGCTAAATCTGTATTTTAGTCTGCCTATGAGTTTAATTATCTGAGGAGAAATACCTTGTATTCCGATTTCCAGTGTTGCTTGTCCACCTGCGTCCATTATTTCTTTTTCGACATCTTTTCTGATCTTTTTAGTGATTTCTTCTACTCTTGTCGGATGGATTCGACCGTCAGAAATGAGCTTTTCGAGTACTTGTCTCCCTATCTCTTTTCTTATTGGGTCAAAACAGGATATAACGACGGCTTCAGGTGTGTCGTCAATAAGGATGTTAACTCCTGTAGCCGCTTCAAGCGCTCTGATGTTTCTGCCGTCTCTTCCGATGATCCTGCCCTTCATCTCATCATTGGAGATTGGTATAGTTGAAGTAGTTCTTTCGTAAGTACATTCTGAAGCGTATCTTTGGATAGCAGAAATAATGATTCTTTGAGATTCGGTATCGGCAGTTTCCTTAGTTCTATCCTGAATATCCTTTATCATTTGTCCTGATTCTTGTTTGAGTTCGTTCTCAAGCTTTTCGAATAGAATTTTCTTTGCTGATTCTTTGCTTAGTTCAGAAATTCTCTGAAGCTCTTCAATTTGTTTATTAATTTTCTGTTGAAGTTCAAGTTCTCTCTCTTCGAGTCTTTCTTTATTCTTTATGAGGTCTTTTTCTTTTTTGTCGATTGAATCGTATCTTCCTTCAAGAGCGTCTAGTTTTTTATCCAGGCTTTCTTCTCTTGCATCTAACCTCTGTTCAATCTTGGATTGCTCTTTTCTCCTATTCCTGATTTCATCTTCAAATGATTCTTTGAGCTTTACCACTTCACTTTTAGCAGAAACTTTTGCATCTCTTATGATGTGTTCACTCTCTTTTAATGCTTCACTTTTTACTCTTGATGAGTAGTAAGCAGAGTTGTTTTTTCTCAGAATAGAAATGACCCAAAATAGGGAAAAACCCAGTAAAATGCCGAGAAGAATAAATGCTATTATTGTGTACATTTTTCTTTCTCCTTTTGTTTGTTTTGTTTAATTAAATTTTATATAGATACTTTTTTATAAAATAGTAGGAACTTATGAAGTTTTTTTGAATTCCTTCAAGCTGTTCCAATAGTTTATTCTTTCTTTGATTTTTGATTCAAAACCTATGTCATTAGGCTTGTAAAAATTCTTTTTCACCCCGATATAGGACTGTTCGACAATCTTGTTCTCATGGTCGTGGGGATACATATAATTTTCCCCTTTCGCTTCCCCGGTGCTTGGACAATATTTTGACCGCAAATAAATAGGAACTACTTCCGTCCTATTATTTTCTACATCCTCAATCGCCTGGTCTATTGCCAGATATGACGCATTGCTCTTAGGCGCTGTAGCGCAATATGTAACAGCTTGGGCCAGAAGGATCCTAGCCTCAGGCATCCCTATCATTTCTACTGCCTGCATTATTGAAGTTGCCACTTGTATGGCTCTTGGGTCGGCATTGCCGATGTCTTCAGATGCGAAAATAGTTATTCTCCTTGCGATGAACATGATGTCCTCGCCGGCATTAAGCATTTTTGCCAACCAGTAAATCGCGGCATCAGGATCGCTTCCTCTCATACTCTTTATAAAAGCGCTTATTGTGTCGTAATGTTCGTCTTTCCCATAATTCACAGACTTTTTCTGAACTGCTTCTTGGACGATTTGAAGGGTAACTGTCGCCAATGAGTTTACTTTGGGAGAAACGGCTACGGCAAGTTCAAGCGTATTTAGCGCTCTTCTGGCATCGCCTTCGCAGATTTCACAAAGGAAACTCATAGCATCCTGTTCAATCTTAACAGCGTTAGAATTGAAGGCATCTGAAGTTGATATTGCTCTTTCGATAAGCTTTTTGATTTCTTGTTTTGGCAGGGGTTTAAGTTGAAAAACCAAAGACCTCGACAATAGCGGAGAGACAATAAAGAAATAAGGATTTTGTGTCGTTGCGCCGATGAATCTTATATTTCCGTTTTCTATGTCTGGCAACAATGAATCCTGTTGAGCTCGATTGAAACGATGTAATTCATCAATAAAAACGATTGTTTTTTTATTGACTAAATCTTTTCTTGTGATTGCAGATGCAATTTCAGATCTGAGGTCGCTTTTTTTTGAACTTACGCCGGATAGTCTTACGAAAGCTGAGTCTGTAGTTTTAGCTATAATCTCAGCTAGGCTTGTTTTTCCGACTCCAGGAGGACCGTAGAGAATAATAGAGGAAAAAGTGTCGCTTTCTATAGCTTTTCTTAAAAGTTTTCCATGGGAAATAAGGTGTTCCTGCCCGAAGAATTCATTCAAGCTCTCAGGTCTCAACCTAGCGGCAAGTGGAGCATGGCGAGGCATTTCTCGTATTGAAGAAATTTCTCCTTCAGCGCTGTCAATATCTAGAAAAAGTGAATCCAAAACCGTATCCCCAAATTCTTTCGGATCGGACGGAGTTTTCTGCGAAGAGTTATTCCAAAAATGACAAAAGTTTTAGTTCAATAAGTCAAAAAATAGGTTCGATCCTATGAGTCTTGAATTGTTGTACAAACAAATTCCATATCTAAAACTGCATTTCTCAAAGCAGGCTCGATCAATCCGGTTTATATATAAAATTATATTAAAGGAACAAAAATTAGTTCCTGCTTCATTATTATATTAGCATAAGACTTGTTTTAAAGCTGATCGTAGCCTTTTTTGCGCTTTATTTTGCTTAACTTTTGATGTTTGAATTCAATGGTACTATCCTTGAGTCTAAACTAACACTTTGGAGAAAGTATCAGCTATGAATCCTAATTTTTTTAAGTCCAAATCTTATTCTTGCCTAGACATGGTCAGAAGTATTGCCTGTCAGGTTCTAATAGAAAATAAACCCGCCGACCGAATTGTAGCTTCATATTTTAAGATGAATAAAAAATTTGGATCCAAAGATAGGAAATTTCTTTATGAAGTAGTTTTTAGCTTTTTCAGATGGTTAGGATGGACAAGATATTTGCTTAAAGAAAATATGCCTGGATTAAAGTTAGATTTTTCTGCGGTTCACGACAAAATTCTAATCCAACTTATTCTTTCATCTGCATTGCTCGATAATATTAAAGAGAGGGAAATTATTTTATATTGGATGGAAGAATTGGAAGTTAGTCCTTCTTTCCTGAGAGACTTTGAAAATGCAAAAAGTTTAAAAGACAAAGCCTCTTTATTCAGGGGAATTCTAAGATTCTTCGGCGTTCATAAGGAAATTCACAATAGCGCGCTTATCCCTGAATGGGCTTACGATAAATTCCCGGCAGATGCCCCAAAAGATAAATTTATAGAATATTGCCAGATCCGTCCGCCAATATGGCTTAGAGTTCAGGTTAAGGATACTACATTCCTCTTAAAAGAATTTGCCGAAAATAATATAAAATATCGCTTCCATGATACCGTAAAAAATGCTATCTGCATAATAAACGCAAGTCAGAGCATTTATAATTTAGAATCTTTCACCAAAGGTTTTTTTGAAATCCAGGATATTGGTTCTCAGGTCATTGGCTTGGTCGCTTCTCCAAAACCTGGTCAGAGATGGTGGGATTGTTGCGCAGGAGCCGGTGGAAAAACACTTCAGCTCTCTTCTATAATGGATAACAAAGGAAAAATAGTCGCTTCTGATATAAGAGAGTATAAGCTTGATGATTTGAAGAAGAGGGCTCGCCGCGACGAAAAGTCGAACATTGAATGCAGAGTCTGGGACGGAGATTCATTAAGGAAGAAGAAAACTCAATCATTTGACGGCGTCTTGGTTGATTCCCCGTGCAGTTGTTCCGGTACCTGGAGAAGGAACCCTGACGCAAAGTGGCACACTGAATTTTCAGAAATAGAAGAATTGTCCAAAATTCAGGGGAACATTATCAGAAATGTTGCTTCGGCAGTAAAAAGCGGTGGGGTTTTGGTTTATGCTACTTGTTCTTTCTTCGAAGAGGAGAATTTTGGCGTTGTTAAAGCTTTTCTTGCCGATAATCTGGATTTTAAACTCGATCCTTTTCTTAACCCATTGAATGGAATTCAGACTGAAGGGTTTCTTCAAATCTATCCTTGGGATGCCGATTGCGACTCAATGTTTGTAGCTAGATTGATTAAAAACTAAGTTAAAATTGGCAAAAAAAAAGCTTCCGAAGTTAATCGGAAGCTTTAGTAAAGTAAATCGGTTTTCCCGTAATGGGACATATGTGGTGGGGATAGGGAGATTTGAATAAGGTTACAGGAAAACCGAAAATATAAAAAACCTAAACTTTTCAGTCAGGTCTTAGTTCTTTTTATCAATCAGCAAATCCGAATTGTTTCGGAAAGTGCTATTAGAATAACACAAGAAAATAAAAAGCAAAATATAAAACTCTATTTTTGTATTATTTTAACATAAACTTAACATATCTATTTTTACGAATTAAGAATAAATGAGACTAAAATCATGAAATTATAATAATAATATAATTTTTAAATATTAAATTCCCCATCATTATATTAGATTACAATTTCTTAAATCAGCAAACAATAGAGGAGTTTTATGGCAGATAGCTACATACAAAATATTTTTGCAGAAAGAATTGGTTCTGACAAATTTGGAAAAGATGACAAGATTTATAAGTTTGAAAAAATAAAAAGAGCCAAAAGAGCGGCTCTTCAGGCTAATCCTGGCGCTGAAATAATAGATATGGGCGTTGGCGAGCCCGATGAAATGGCTCATGCTGATGTCGTAAAAGCTTTGGCTCTTGAAGCGGCAAAGTGGGAGAACAGACAATATACAGACAATGGAATTGATGAGTTCAAAGTAGCCGTTGCTAAATACATGAAAGAAGCTTTTGCAGTAGAAGTAAATGCGGATTCAGAAGTTATCCACGCAATTGGCAGCAAGTCTGCTCTCTCTCTTCTTCCTTCAGCTTTTATTAATCAGGGAGATATAACAATAATGACAGTGCCAGGTTATCCAGTTTTGGGAACCTGGACAAAATATTTAGGCGGTGAAGTTGTTAATCTTCCTTTATATGAGAAGAATGGTTTTTTACCTGATTTGGACATACTTACACAGGATCAGAAGAAGAAAGCAAAACTTCTTTACTTGAACTATCCGAACAATCCAACGGGTGGAACTGCTACTGAAGAGTTCTACGCGAAAGCGATAAAGTTGGCAAAAGAAAATAATATTTTGATCGTATCCGATGCTGCTTACGCTCCGCTTACATTCAAAGGAAAACCTCTTAGCATTCTATCTATGCCGGGCGGAAATGATTGTGCGATAGAACTTCACAGCATGTCTAAAGGGTTTAATATGACTGGATGGCGTCTGAGCTGGGTTTGCGGCAATGCTTTGGCAGTTAAAGCTTTTGCTTATGTGAAAGATAATGCGGACAGCGGACAGTTTGCCGCCATTCAGAAAGCATCTATAAAGGGTTTGGAAAATTGGACGCATATAACTCCTTATATAAATGAGAAATACGAAAGAAGGCTCACAAAACTGGTAGGAACTCTTCAGAAGCTGGGATTTCCGGCAAAAATGCCTAAAGGCGGTTTTTATCTCTATTTTCAAATACCAAAGGCTGTCAAGAACGGTCCCAAGTTTGAAAGTGCTGAAGATTTCACGCAATGGCTTATAAAAGACAAACTTATTAGTTCAGTTCCCTGGGATGATGTCGGCAACTATGCTAGATTCAGTGCTACATTCGTGGCAAGAAATGGAATTGAGGACGAAGAAAGAGTTTTAGCGGAAGTTGAGAACCGTTTGAAAACATCTGAATTTATATTCTAACCATAAAAAACAAAGGATTTACTCATGGAAAGCAAGATTAGAGCAAGACTCGAAGAAATCAGAGGATTTCTCCAAAATGACGGCGGAGATTTAGAAGTAGTCTCCATTAATGACAAAGATGTAAAGCTAAAGCTCGTCGGCGCCTGTGGATGTTGCCCTCACGCGATGGTTACTTTGAAGGATGGTATTGAACGCGACCTTAGAGAACAAATAGATCCTGAAATATTAGTTTCCAGAGTTACAGAGTAGCATTTAGCTTATTTATCTATAGTGATGGTGTTTTTCTCTTAGATTGATGCGATATACTTTTTCACAGAAGATCATGAGGAAACCCATTTTTGTTTTTTTGTATGATATCCAGAAAAATTATTATCTCGAATAGCGCCGGAATACATTGCCGACCTGCAAGCAAAATTATGCAGAAAGCTCTTGAGTTTTCTGACTGCAAGCTGATATTAAAAAGTGCTAAGGGGGATACTGATTTAAGTAGTATTCTAGGTCTATTAAGCCTTGGTCTGGAAAAGGGCGATGAGATAGTAATTTCTGTAAGTGGCGCGAATGAAGATAAGGCTTGCAGTGAACTATCTGTGTTATTAGCTTTAGACTTTGATTTCCCTCCGAGATTTTAGATGAAATAAATAATATTAGAGATTGTTATGACAAACGAACCAAAGAAAAAGACAAACCAGGTACACTTCAGAAGATATGCCCGAGAATGGGTTATGCAGTTTCTCTTTCAACGGGATATTGCCGAGATAGAAGAATCAACATTATTAGAGACATTTACATTTCAGGTAAGGGAAACAGAGCTTTATGAACTGCCTGACAAGGATGTGTTTAAGAAAGCATATAAGGCTGCTTTAAAAATATTGGCTGGAGTTCTTTCCAAACTAAAAGAAATTGATGCTGAAATTTCTAAATACTCAGAAAAGTCCAATTGGCCTATCGAAAGAATAGATGCAGTTGATAAAAATATCATGAGAGTAGCCGTCTATGAGATGCTTTTTTGCGATAATGTTCCTCCAATTGTAAGCATTAATGAAGCTGTGGAAATCGGCAAGGATTATGGTACCGATAACTCGCCTTCATTTATTAATGGTATTTTGAATTCCATTAAGGACTCGCTTCAGAGACCGCCAAGAGAATCCGCTCCACATCAATGAAGAATCTACTTAATGCCTTCCAGTCCGGTCTAAAAAAGACCGCTGTTTCTCTTTCTAGAAAAATTTCTGGCTGTTTTACAGGAAAAAGCCAGTGGTCTGATTCTGACTATGAACTGCTTGAAGCGGCTCTTATTAATTCAGACTTTGGTATTTCGATAACCAGGAGGATCATTTCAAGTATAAGAACTTCTTACGAACAAGGCATTATAAAGACTGATGACGATATTTTTCTTATTGCCAAAAACGAAGTCTTAAAACTCTTTAGCAAAGAACAAAGCAATATAAAAATAGAGCTGGGAGCCGGGCTTTCTACTTTAATGCTTGTGGGTGTAAATGGCTGCGGTAAAACCACAAGTGCCGGCAAATTAGCTTCCCATTATAAGAATAATGGAATGAAAGTAATGCTGGCTGCCTGCGATACTTTCAGGGCTGCAGCTACTGAACAACTCAAGATCTGGGGAGAAAAAACTTCTTCCTATGTCGTTTCAGGTGTAGCCGGCGCTGATTCAGCATCTGTAGCTTATGATGCTGTGACTGCCGCAAAGAATAGGGGGTATGACCTTCTTGTCATTGACACTGCGGGCCGCCAGCATGCAAAGAAAAACCTTATGGAAGAGTTGGGTAAAATATCCAAGACTGTGGAAAAACTTAATCCAGGCAAACTAACAACTATAATAGTAATAGACGGCAGTATGGGGTCGAATGCCTTGGCTCAAGTCGAAGAGTTCTCAAAATTCTGCAAGATTGACGGTTTGATTTGCACTAAACTGGATGGTTCATACAAGGGCGGCATGGTTGTAGCCATCACAGAGAAATTCAATTTGCCGGTATTATTTCTGGGGCTTGGAGAAGGGATAAACGACCTTCAGAAGTTTGATCCTAATCTTTTTGCTGAAGCCGTTTTTGAAAAAATAAAAGATTAGTCTTTTTTACTCTTATCTAGCGATTTAATCAAGAAAGCTCTCAAATCTGTCATGATTTCAGGGAACATTTCTGCGAGTTTGAATTCCGATATAGGCGGCTGATAGTTTATTTGATCGTAAGACCATTCAGTGCAGGAAACTTCCTTTGAGATTGTGGTTTGTACTAAGGCCTTGCTCCTATCCGATGGAGAATATAGTTTTGCTTCGATGCTTATACTTACGCTGCCATAAGACTCAGGAGCAAATAGCCACAGGAGCGATCCGGGATAGGATAAACAGTAGGTCGTTACATACCTGGACCATAACGCTTTTTTGATTTCGATTTCAAGCACATAGGCATCGTCTGGAATTTTGGCGGCATATTCAGCTTCTTGTGATCCTGTTACTCCGTAGCTTTGAGTCGTAATATAGCTGAAAATTCCACTTGTTCTTATATCCTCAGCTATGAGATGCTTGAGCGTATTGAGCATATCTGTTTGCATATATGTATATTTTAAAACAGGACTTGTTGTACTATGGTCATATGGCCAAAGCGGAATCAGAAGGAGTGGGCTTACATTTGGGTCAAGAGGGATTCGTTCCTGCTGAGGTCTGGCATCAACGATGTTTGAAATAAAAACAGGATTATTTATAGGAAAGCCGTCTTTTTCAATTGCCGGCTGTGGATTATAAACTGTCTGGTAGTTTTTGTCCCAATTGTTGCACGATGTAAATGCAAGGAGCATGAAAATGAAGATGGAAGTGATTCCTATATTTTTAAAACTCATATAAATCCTTAAGTTTAGGTGATTGGAACTTGTGGTAAAATTATAGTTTAAACTTATTTAACGGCAAGGCGTCTTTGCCTTGAGGCTTCAAAAAGTATTACACTCGTCGCGATCGCTACATTTAAAGAGTCTATTTTGCCATTCATTGGTATCACAGTTTTTATGGTGCAATTTTCAATCCAGTAATCAGTTAGTCCCACTTGCTCTGTTCCGACTACAATCGCTACAGATTGAGTCAAATCTATCATGTCATAGCTTAGGTCTGTGTGAGGAGTTGTCGCAAGAGTCTTTATTTTATTCCTATTCAGCCAATCTAGTGCTTCTTCCGAGGAACATTCGGCGAATGGTACATAGAATATAGCTCCAGTGCTGGCCGTTAGGACATTAGGGTTATAAATATCTGTTCGTTTATCGCAAATAAGGATCCCGTTGACTCCAGACGCGTCAGCGGCCCGCATAATTGAGCCTAGATTACCTGGTTTCTCTATAGATTCAAGGACGAGATAGAGCCCATTTTCTACAAGTCTAATAGATTCTAAAGAGTGTTTTTTAATTTTACTTACAGCAATTAGCCCTTCAGGTCTTTCACGGTAAGCCATTTTGGTCAGTATGGTGCTTGTTACCTTGATGAGCATGGAGCCGCTTTCTTCAAGTTTGGATAATAAAACATCCTCGTTAGACCCAAGAAAGAGTTCAGGGCAGAAATAGCATTCCTCTATAGGGAATTTAGCATCAAGGGCTCTGCTGATTAATCTGTATCCTTCAAGGAAAGTTTTCGAAAGCTTATCTCTGCTTCTACGGTCTTTAAGCTTTATTATTTCTTTAATCCTATCATTCTGAAGGCTGGTTATTTCTAAAAAATTTTTCATTAACTATCTATAGTTCTGTGTATTTACTTAAAAAGAAGTCTTGCGTAAGAACCGGCGGATATTTTTTTGCCACTTGATTCTGTTATCGTCATTTCTCCAGTCGTGATTTGAGTATTATTGCCAAATACAAATTGGAGAATTCGTTCAAGCGTGTTATCAGAAAAACCATGACTATGAAGGCTTAATAGTACAAACGATGGTTTCTGGGAAAGAAGCGCTTTGCATTTCTCAAGAAAAGGAATTATATCAGATTCAATTTTCCAAAGTTGTCCATTTGGACCTCTGCCAAAAGATGGAGGATCTAGAACTATACCGTCGTAAGTTTCATTTCGATTGATTTCTCTTTGAATGAACTTATTAACATCGTCAACAATCCATCTGACTCCACTTTTTATGTCTTTGTTGTTCGAAAGATTTATTTTAGCCCAGTCAACCATACCTTTTGCAGCATCGACATGACAAACTTTTGCTCCGGCTTGAGCCATAGCCAAAGTACTTCCGCCCGAATAGGCAAAAAGATTTATAGTTTTTAGTTCCGTTTTTTTCGAAATAGTTTCTCTAAGCCAAACCCAGTTATCTTTTTGTTCAGGAAAGAAGCCTAGGTGCCCGAAATCAGTAGGTTTTATAAGAAATGTTATATTGTTGTATGAAATGAGCCATTCTTGTGGAACTTTGGATTTCCAAGTCCACTTTCCTCCGCCTGTAGAGTCCCTCTGGAAAACTCCGATTGACTTGTCCCATTCAGTTTTTGAGAGAGTAGGAGGCCAGAAAGCATTGAGCGCAGGGCGTATTAGCCTAAAATTACCAACTTGCTCGAGTTTTTGAAGGTTTCCTGAGTCTAAAATCTGGTATTGATCAACTAATTTATTTTGCATCTTGATGCTCTCTTGAATGGATTCCAGGGTTTGATTTGTGTGAATTTAGAGTATATGCCTTGTCGATATAGACAATTTTCCCTTTTCGGACTGTCATAATAGCTTTATTAGTGTCTTTGCTGAAGAAGGCTATGTCAGCTAATTTTCCAGGGGCAAGTTCACCCTGAGAGTCTAGCGATAAGAGCCTGGCAGGATTGATGGTTAGGCAGGCCGCAGCATCGGTAATAGGTAACTGAGAATATCTTACAAGATGATTCCATCCTTGCTCCAAAGTCAGTGTAGTTCCGGCAATTATGCCGTCATCAGTCAAAACTCTTCCATCCTTAACATTTACCTGAGTTGTTCCGATATGAAAAATCCCGTCTTTGAGGCCGGCTCCCTGAATAGCATCGCTTACTCCGATAATCTTATCTCTTGGTTTTGTCCTGCAGACTATATCAACCATTCGTGGGTGAATATGAAAACCATCCAGAATTATTTCTGTAGTGACTCTATCATCAGTTAGCGCCACTCCTGCAATACCTACTGATCTATGATGTAGTACAGGCATACCATTGTAAAGGTGCGTGCAGTGTGTTGCGCCGGCATCTATAGCTCTGATAACTATTTCCTCTTCAGCCATTGTATGCCCCATTGAAGGGATAATGTTATTTTCTCGTAGCACTTCTATGAGTTTCATAGAATTTTCCAGCTCAGGGGCAAAAGTCATAATCTTTATTTTGTTCTGCCCTGCCGAAATTATTTCCTTTAGTTCGCCGATATCTATCGGGCGAATGAAATTTTCGTCTTGCCCGCCTCTCTTAATTTTGTTTATGAATGGCCCCTCGACTCTAATTCCTTCTGGAGCGGCCCCTTGGTATTCTTTGGAAATAAGAGAAAGAAGCGCTGTAATCGAGGAGAGCATTCGGTTTTTAGGATTTGAAACTAGAGTCGGCAAAAATGAAGTTACACCATGACCGACAAGGGTTTTAACCATAAATTTAAAGTTCTCCTTGTCTTCTTCGGCAGAACTTGAGTCAAAACCGCCCGTCCCGTGTATATGAGTATCTATAAACCCAGGAATGGCGTATGTTCCGGCAAGATGGAATACATTAGTGGCCTGATCGAGATTGAAAGAAGACGAATTTCCTATTGCAACGATTCGTTCTTCCTCGCAGAGAATAGAAGCATTCACTATCTTCCTAAATGGCGTATAGCAATAATCGGCCGTAAATAATATTCTCTGTATGTTTGCGGGTTTTTCAGGCATATTGAAAGAAAAGGACTTTAAAACTTAATAATGCTTTCTAGAGAATATATCATTTTTATACGATTTGACAATATAGAAACTTCTAGCTTCTAGCTTTGAAATATAGCTGTTGATAATTTTTTTGACAAAATTTCGCCAAAAGCGGGAATAATAGATACAAAAAACATCTATTATTAGCATGTTGATAACCTGTTGATAAGTGTTAATAAAACATAAGAAAAAAAGTTTGCGATTCATCTAGTTAAAATGCAGTTTTTTTGAAGGAATACGGCTAAAAAAAGATATCACAAAAATATAATAAAATGAGCCTAAAATAGAGCTAGATTAAAAATAAATCCCATATTATTATTTCTGTTAAATATTGTTAGTTTCATTAAAAAAAGTTTGTAAAAATTTTTACCTGTTGAAAGTTATGATGCTTCCTTTAGAATTGTGGTAGTTTACTCAAAACATTTATTGCGGGCATTAGGATATTTATGGAACACCTTCTCACAAAAGACAAGATTTGGATGAATGCTAGGAATATTCTCAGAATTCACCTTAATGACGATAGTATCTATAATCATTGGTTTAGCTCGATAAAGGCAATCTCATTCCAGGATGATTTTGTTTTGGGAGTATCAGACGAATTTTTTGCTGATTGGCTAGAAGACCACTATTCTGAAGAAATAAAGCACGCCCTTAGAGAGGCTTCAGGAAATGAAAAAATAGCTTTTAGATTTGAGGTTGGGCATACTCCTGTAGAAGATTTCAGTACAACTCCAGTCGAGGATAAAAATTCTACTTCTTACAGTTCGGAAGTAATTCATATCGTGAACTGCAATCCAAAATTTACCTTGGATAAGTTTGTAGTAGGAGATGGAAATGATTTTTCCTATTCTGCTGCTGCTGCTATAGGCCAGGCTCCAGGCATATCTTTTAATCCCTGGTTTATTTACGGCGGGACAGGACTTGGGAAAACACACTTAATACAAGCCTCTGCTCATGAGGCCATCAAGAATAATAAAAAACTTAAAGTTGAATACTACACATGTGAAGAATTCTGTAATGCTTATACTGACGCTTTGCAGAACAATAAAATTTCAGAGTTTCGAAAGAAATTCAGAAAAATCGATATGCTTTTAATCGATGATGTTCAGTTCCTGACAGGTAAAGAGAAACTTCAGGAAGAATTCTTTAATACATTTAATGCTTTATATAATGATAATAAACAGATTGTATTAACTTCAGACAGATCTCCTAGAGAAATAAATGGGTTAGAGGCTAGGCTTGTTTCAAGATTTGAGACTGGTCTTACTACTGATATTCAGCCTCCAGGTCTTGAAATGAGAGTTGCTATTCTCAAGAAAAAGCAAGAAGAACAGATTGTTAAGCTTAGCGATGAAATTTTGTATTTTATTGCCAGCAAGATAACATCCAATGTGAGAAGACTTGAAGGCGCGCTTATTAGACTTACGGCTCTTACTTCGATGACAGGGGCAAAAATAGATCTTGGTGTCGCAGAAAGGATTCTTCACCCTATAATTATACAGGAAGCCGCCGCTAAGGTTACCATAGAGATGGTACAGAAGAAAGTCGCAGAGCACTTTGATTTGATGCTTAAGGACTTGGTCAGCGATAAAAGACCCAAAAACATTGCTTATCCTAGAATGATAGCTATGTATTTATCAAGGGAATTGACGGAGTACTCTCTTCCCGTAATTGGAGAATCATTCGGGGGAAGGACGCATGCGACAGTGATAAACGCTATTAATAAGATTAGAAAAGAGCGTTTACAAGATAAATCGATGGATCATTCTATTTCATTT
>JBAXXY010000047.1:0-17329 GCA_037127655.1 Lentisphaerota bacterium | reverse complement strand
GGAATCATAATCCGTAGGTCGTAGGTTCGAATCCCACAGCCGCTACCACTTTTTTGCACTTGCCAGTAACCTTTCTCCAAAAAGATGAGCTAGGGGTTCTTTTTTTCATCGGGAACAAAATATGTATTTACATAAGTATTTTCGATTGTTTCTACTGAGCCTTCTTCATCCTCGAAAAGAAACTGAGTATTTCCTAGATTTAGAATATCTTTGTTTTTTAATTCGGCATATTTAACGAGTTTACTGTTAATCGCTACCCCATTAGTACTTTCCAGATCAATAACCATATAGGTGCCAGAACCTGTTCTTGCAAATTTGCAGTGAGTAGAGCTTACAGAGGAGTCTTGAATGTTGATATCATTACTTAGCGCACGGCCACAGAAATGAACATTTTCAGTCAGGGCGAATATTTTACCCTTTTCTTTATCTGACAAAATTATCAAAACTGGAGGATTACTCATAATATTTTTGCTCTTTGCTTTTTCTCAATAATACAACAATGAAGTATATTGCATTTATTCAGAAAATACATCAGATTGAGATTGCTCTGAGGCATTTGAGCTATTAAGCGCTTTAGCGTAATCTGCGGCAGTTTTTCCGCTATTATCTTTAATCGAAGCATCAGCGCCGCGATTAGTTAATTCAGTAATTACTTCATCGTTGCCAGGAATCATAGACGCATACATAAGAGCAGTTTTTCCGCTGTTATCTTTAGTGTTGATATTTGCGCCATTACTTATAAGAGGCTGTATTGTGTCAGGGCCGACTGTAGAAGCATACATAAGCGCTGTCCTCCCATAATTATCTTTCTGTTTAACTTCAGCCCCGTTTTTAATTAAGAAATTCATTATTTCAGGATTTGTGTTATACCTTGCTGCATATGAGAGAGCTGTCATGCCAGAGTTGTCCTTATCAGCTATTTTAGCCCCATTTTTAAGGAGTGTTTCCATCATGGCAGTGTCTTCATCATTAGACGCGGCAACCATTAGCGCTGTCTCGCCATTGTTGTCCTTGGCGTTTACATCTGCCTTTCGGTCTATCAGGATTCCAAGAATATCAGGCGAGCTTAAATTCATAGTAGCAAACATCAAGGCAGTTCTTCCTTCAGAGGATTTCTCATTTATTTCAGCCTTGTTGAAGAGCAGGAAATTAACTACTTCAGGATTGCTATTGGACATAGAGGCGTCCATCAAAGGGCTCATCCCATCCTCGTCTTTGGAATTGATATCGGCTCCATGTTTTATAAGAGTTTCTATCACCTGTGGGTTTGTGCTTGAAATAGCGGCATTTGCAAGAGCAATATTAATATCTGTTTTGTCCTGAGGGCGGCTCTTATCATCAAGAATTTTATTAACCTCTTCGACTGTGGCTTTTATCCAGAAATCAGATGTAAGAGAAGCAAGAGAAAGACTGTAAACTGTTTGATTTAAGGCCAAAAGTATAATTAGTGCTAATAGAATTCTTATTTTCATTTTAATCCTTCTTTAGTTATTGAGCCTTGGATTGATACTGAAATTTTAGTATTCTTTAAAGACATTGCAAAGAGTTTAGGATATTGAACTGCCTATTCTCTGGAATACAATGATAGTAAATACAAAGGGATGAATAGATGAAGAAACTTATTTTCAGCCGTAATCTTCTGCATAAGACAAGTTTGTATGTCATGATAATTGCTGTCATTACTTTCACTACAGTACTTATATATAACTATTATGTTTCCAAGAAAATCATCCTTGAGAATATTCAGGACAGCACCAGAGCTCTCGCAGTTTCGACCATTTTTCAAATAGATACAATTTTTATTTCTGCCCAGAGAATGCCCGAAAATCTCTCTTATATTCTTGACTGTACTGACTTTGATGAAAAAGGGCTAAAGAAGATGCTCAGAACTCTTCTTGAGAATAATGACGGTATATACGGAACTACAATAGCTTTCGAGCCATATATGTTTGACAAAGAAAAAGATGCGTTTGCCCCATATTACTACAAAGATAATGGTGAAATAAAATACAAAGATCTTGGCAAGGAGAGCTATAATTATTTTAAATGGGACTGGTACATCAATCCAAAAAAACTCAACAAGGGTGTCTGGAGTGAACCATACTTTGACAAAGGCGGAGGCGGAACCCTTATGGTTACCTACTCTCAGCCATTCTACAAAACTATTGACGGCAAAAAAGAATTCCGCGGCATAGTCACTTGCGACATATCTCTTGACTGGCTTCAGGCCCTCGTATCAGACATGAAAATATTCCAAACAGGTTATGCTTTCATTCTTTCTCCAGAAGGGACTTTTATAGCGCATCCGAACAAATCATATTATAAAAAGGGTCAGAGTTTCTTTTCGCTTGCAGATGAATACAAAGATAAACAAGAAAGGATGATTGGCGAGAATATGCTAAAAGGCCAAACCGGGTTTGTGCGGTATTACTCTCATAACAAGGGAAAATATTGCTATTTATATTATGCGCCTCTGGCCAGTACCGGCTGCACCTTGGGTATTGTAATTCCTGAGAATGAATTGCTCTTCAAGCTCAAGGCTTTGACTTTTACTCTTTTTCTTATCGGCGCCATAGGAAACTTCTTGTCAGTTATATTAAAAATCAGTACAAAGGGGATTATGGCGCCGCTCAGAGCTATGCTTGATATGTTTTTTAAAAAACCTAATCCCCCGACTCAGTAAGCCTAAAAAGCGAAATCTATTTTTTGGGTTTAGAAAAACCTGATTCAATTTCTTCAAGAGTTTTTCCTTTTGTCTCTGGAAGAAGCTTAATGCTAAATACGAAGTAAATTAGCGAGAATATAGATATCATAAGGAAGAGCGATCCATATCCGAGCCATGCGCCGATGACAAGGAATTTGGAGACAAATATTGTCCCGACTATCACTGAGCAAAGTCCTCCGATTACGATTCCTATGCTTCTTATGGCCGTGGGAAGCATCTCGGCGATAATGACATAGACTACGCCTGTTGGTCCGAATGCTAAGAATCCGATTCCGACAAGCATGAGAACTAGGCAAGCCCAACCCGTCATTTCAGTTTTTGGAGCGATCCAAACAGTTAGTGCCAGAATCAACATACATATGAAGTAGCCAAAAGTTCCGATTCTGAGAAGTTTTTTTCTGCCGAGTTTATCGACAAACATTATTGTCCCAATTGTCATAAGGAAGTTGACAGCCGAAAGAAGAATCGTACCAAATATTGCCATAAAATCAGACTGTACACCGCACGCTTTGAGTAATATCACGCTTGTTTGGAATATAGCATTTATGCCGAGTAACTGGGTTAGGACAAATACCCCCGTGACAAGCAATATAGGCTTGATAAACTTGAATATCAGCCCAAATGAGCCTGCCCAGTTAATTTGATCTCTTGCAAGGAGCGCATTGACTTCCTTCTGGACATCCTCAGGCTTCATGTTTTTGTTTATTGCTCTTACAATCTGTTCTGCTTCTACTATGCGGCCTTTCATTGCGAGCCATCTTGGGCTTCTAGGCAGAAAGAAAGCAAAGATAAAGAGAAGAACAGGGATGAATAAAATAACATTAAACATCGGCTGCCAGTTTGAACTCCCTACCATTTTTAAGTTAACTATGCTTGCTATAAGCATGCCTGCAGTCCAGGAGAGCTGGAAAGTAGTGATCATTCTACCTCTATTCTTTGCAGGTGCTATTTCAGATAGATAAACAGGGAATGTAACTGTCCCCATTATAACTGCGGTACCCTGAATAAATCTTCCCCAGTAAAGCATTTCATAAGTGTGAGCATTAGTGAAAAGCAAAATGCCTACGATATATAGAAGGAGATTTATAATAATCATAATCTTTCTTTCAAAGCAGTCGTTCATCACTAGTATGAATTTGGCGAAAACCCCTCCAAAAAGGATGAGTCCCATAATAGTCGAAATCTGATTGGTGGAGAGGCTGAATTCTTTTACAATAGTTGGCGCGGCTCCTGCAATTACGCTTAGCGCATAACCGCATATAAGCCCGCCTAAACTGAAGAATACTATTATAAAAGCTGGCGATTCGGTTAGTTTTTTCATGAGACCTATTCCTTTTTTGTGATTAAATTATGTTTTCGTAATCCAATTCTATAGTAATAGGGATGGAATTTAAATTTCAACTTTATTTTTTTTGCAAATCATTTAGAATATAAGGCGTATCTGCAATTGATTTAAAATGGAAAAAGTATGGATATTTTACCTTTCAGCCTGCTTGTTTTTGCAGGTTCTATTATCGCTGGGTTTCTTGGTTCGCTTACCGGGCTGGGCGGCGGCATTGTTATTGTCCCTCTGTTGACAGTAGTTTTTGGAGTTGATATCCGCTATGCGATAGGAGCTTCGCTTGTTTCAGTAATAGCTACATCATCTGGAGCAGCTTCAGCTTATGTTAAAGAAGGTTTCAGCAATATGCGCATCGGGATGTTTCTGGAAGTTGCCACAACTGTCGGAGCCATAGTTGGCGCGGCTGTAGCATTACTTATGAATTCAGCTGTAATTGCAGTAATTTTCGGCCTTGTCCTTCTATATTCGGCTTATATGTCTAATCGTCCGAAGCCTGTTGATATGGACGATTTCGTAGAAGATTTTCTTGCTACAAAACTTAAAATGAATGGTTCTTATCCTACGCCCGATGGGGAGAAGTCATATAGAGTAAGAAGGGTTCCATTTGGTTTTGCCATAATGTTTATTGCCGGGATTCTTTCAGGTTTGCTTGGCATAGGCTCAGGGGCAGTAAAAGTCCTTGCCATGGATAATGTAATGAGTATTCCATTCAAGGTTTCGACAGCTACAAGCAACTTTATGATAGGCGTTACAGCCGCAGCAAGTGCAGGGATTTATCTGCACGAAGGCTATGTAACGCCAGGAATAGCAATGCCTGTAATGCTTGGAGTGCTGATCGGCTCAACTATTGGCGCAAAAATGCTTTTCGGCGCAAATACAAAAAAGCTCAGAATCATTTTTACATTAGTGATTCTGGCTCTTGGGCTGCAGATGCTCTATTCAGGAATAAAGGGAACGCTCTAATGAATAATGAAGGATTTAAACTCACAAATCATCAGTTGCAGATTCTCGTAGGAAATCTACTCAGAATAGGAGTAATAATTGCCGCAATCACCGTTCTTATCGGAGGAGTTATTTATTTGTATAATCATGGATTTCAGCCAATTGACTACAAGGTTTTTCACCGTGTGCCGCCTGATTTGTGTCATATTCCAGGAATTCTAACCAATGCTTTCGAATTCCATGGCAAGGGATTTATCCAGCTTGGTCTCCTGATTCTGATAGCAACTCCGGTTGCTCGAGTAGCTCTCTCGATCATTGGGTTTACTCTCCAGAGGGATTTCCTTTATGTCACAGTCACAACTATTGTCTTCCTTGTTTTGATGTACAGCCTTATTAACAGCTGAAAACAAATTTAGGAACTCAAATTTTGTAATTATTGAGGCTAGTTTTTATCCTAACCAAAAACTAACAGCGCTTGGTGTCATTTAGTTTGCGCAATTTAAAGTGACTGCTAGGTTAAGCTTACACTTTTAAAGTTAAGAGTGCGTTCTTTGAAATTTCAGAAATAACCTATAGGCAAATATATCTTCAGTCGGGGGCCGACCGATAAATTTGTTTTTAAAAGGAGGTGTTATAATGAGTAATTTCCTTAAAAGAATACATGGCACTTTGAAAAAATTCCTTAACGATTGGTCATACGCAATGGAGAAATCTTTTGAATATAACTATATGGTCGATAAAAAGGTCTTCAGTTCTCCCAAAAAGAAATAGCTGAAACTTTTCAAAGTTACAACATTAACGCAAACCGTTGTAATCATAGTATTTAATGAATTAAAAGCAAAGAGCGACAGAAAAACTTACTTCTCTGTCGCTCTTTTTTTTATCAAAAATCCGAGTCTAATTATGCTTTCCAGAGACCATGTTTGTTACAGTAAGCTCTGATGATCATTCCGGGTTGTTTATGAACATAGAACCCTGCCTCTGGTCTGTAGCCTGGTTTCAGATACATTCTGTTTACATAGTTGCCGTTAAGTATTTCTATCCACTCAATGAAATGATCAATATCCATTGGATGAGGTATTGAGCCAACCTTGACTTTCACATGTGTACCTTCATCTATCAGTACAGGAATGTGTTTTTCGGCTGAAGCTTCAGTTGTATTTTCTTTCAGAAGAACCATTTCTTGTTTGCAGCAATAAAAAGTTCCTGTAGCTGCGTGCACGACTTCTATCACATTACCGCAGACATTGCACTTGAATACTTCTTCTGTGTTTTTTTGAATGCCCATTTTCTCCTCCTGGTTTTAATTTTTGTGGTGTTAACTTTAGCTTGATTGTTGACGCTTTACTTCGATAAGTTTATATATTTCAGGTATTAAATATTTTAATATTGATGTTGTCGGTACAGCAAAAATCATCCCTGTAATCCCAAAGAACATTCCGCCAAGGAGAACTACGACGATTGTTTCGAGTTCGTTTAACCCCAATGATGCTCCTACTACTGCTGGGTATATGAAAAGCTGGTCAAGAATGCCTGTCATAAATATATAGGCAATGAGTACTAAAAAGATTTGCGTCATACTTACTTCACCTGATGCGAAACAAATTGCCACTGTCAGAAAGGCGCTTACAATAGGACCGATGTAAGGCAGCAATATCGTAAATCCGGCAATCAGCCCAAGTATGAGTCCGAATGGGACGCCTATTAAAGTAAATACAGCCACATAGAAACAGCTTTCAATAATTATAATTATGAAGTAACCTCTTACCCACATCTTCAACCTGAACATAATATTGTCGAGAATATTAGCTGCTGTCTCCCTTGTGCCTTCTTTTGTGTTAGGAAACCAGCTACTTTCCATTATTGCATCTGTAAGATATTCACCTGTGCTAACCTTATGATTTTTTGTGCAGTTGAAGTAGGCGAGCTTATTAAGGAAAAATGCAAAGAAAAAGAAAGTGAAGACTAGCTTAAGTATTATGAAGAAAAGTGTTCCTACCATCCCAGCGGTATAAGAGAAAATGCCTCCTGATTTGTTGGTTATTTGCTTGATGAGATCCTGAATACTCTTTGGCGAACTCAGATTAGCTCCTATATACTCTTTAATTACTGCAAAAACTTTATATTTTTCAAGTTTTGGTTTCAAAGCCTCAATTTTGTAGTGTACAGCGGCCATGAATTGCTTAATTGAGCCTTCATCCCCATCTGCGTTTGTTTCTTCCAGGTTAATGCTACCGTCTTTATCGAGTTTATTCTTTTCGTAATCAGTAGTTGTTTTTTGTGCCCACATCGAGATTGATTTTGTGGTATTGGCAATATATGTAGTTGATAGCCAGGTTATTCCTGTAAGCGCTAATATCAAGAGGATGAAAACTGTAAGTGTCGTAAGAATACACGATCTTTTGACAAGCTTTATAGCGGCTCTTTCTTCTTCTGAGGGATGCTCTTTTTTTATTTTGAAATTTACATATTTAAGAAATTTTGTTTTAATAGCTTTTGCAGGTTTTGTAATTGGGGCAAATATATAGCATATCAAGAAAGATATGTAGATAAATACTTTATTCTTAAGGAGATAATTTCTGTAGAATGACTGTATAGGAAGGAAAAGATAAGCTAGCAGCAAACCGAAAACAACGGGTTTGAAAAATGTAGCGGCAAGGATAAAGATGACTATGATGACTATTGCCGCAATAAATCCTGCGCTTGAACTCAATATAGACTGGATTCTTGAAGTTTTATGTTCTTCGTCAGCCATAACATGAGACCTTATCAGTTAAAATTAAATATCGGCAAAATAACTATGAACAGATAGCTCATCAGTAAGTTCAGGATGAAATGTGCATGCTAATAAATTCCCCTGCCTGACTAAAATTGGCTCATTATTTAAAGAAGCCAATACCTGAACCTTCGAAGCATCTAAACCTATTATAGACGGGGCTCTGATAAAAATAGCTTCAATTCTTTTAGATTTACCTGCTAATTTGACATCAAGAAAAGTTTTGAAGCTGTCCAACTGTCTTCCGTAGCTATTTCTTTTGACTTCTATATCCATTGCAGCTAATGAGTTATCTTTACCGAATTTCTCAAGTCCATGTGTTTTTTTAGCTAGAAGTATAGCCCCCGCACAAGTACCGAAAACAGGTTTTGTCCTGCAGAATTCTTTAAGATCTTCCCAAAGGAAATGTTTTTTGAGAACGGTAACTATTGCAGTACTTTCTCCGCCAGGGATAATCAATTTATCAATGCTGGCAAGTTCCTGGCTTGTCCTTACCAGAATGGCATTTAATCCAAGTTTTTGCAGGGCAACCTTATGCTTTTCGTAGGCTCCCTGAATAGAAAGTACGCCAATGGTTTGACCCATTATTATTACCAGCCTCTATTTGCAAGCTTTTGGTTTTCAAGAAGTTTATCTATTTCTATCCCTGTCATTGGCTCTCCAAGGTCTTCAGAAACTCTCGCAAGCACGCTAGGATCATTGAAATATGTCGCAGCGCTTACAATAGCTTCGGCTCTTTTTTGAGGATTGCCAGACTTAAATATTCCGGATCCCACAAATACAGTTTCAGCGCCGAGCTGCATCATCAAAGCCGCATCAGCCGGAGTGGCTATGCCGCCTGCTGAAAAGTTTGGTACCGGTAGTTTTCCATGTGCATGAACATATTCGACTAGGTGAAAAGGGGCCTGAAGTTGTTTGGCAGCAGACATAAGTTCACCTTTATCCATGGACTGAATCTTCCTCATTTCCCTTGTAACAGTTCGGAACTGGCGGACTGCTTCGACAATATTTCCTGTTCCTGCCTCGCCTTTAGTTCTGATCATTGCGGCGCCTTCGCCTATTCGCCTGAGAGCTTCGCCAAGATTGCAGCAACCGCAGACAAACGGGACTTTGAATCCGAACTTATATATATGGTTCTCTTCATCAGCAGGGGTTAGAACTTCGCTTTCATCGATAAAATCAATTCCAAGGTACTCAAGAATCTGGGCTTCCACGAAGTGTCCGATACGAACTTTAGCCATAACAGGGATTGAGACAGCTTCCATGATCTGCTTGATGAGTTTTGGGTCAGACATTCTAGCTACTCCGCCGTCTCTGCGGATATCAGCAGGAACTCTTTCAAGGGCCATAACTGCTACAGCTCCTGCTTGTTCTGCTATTTTTGCATGTTCAGCAGTAACCACATCCATGATTACGCCGCCTTTAAGCATTTCAGCTAGACCTACTTTTGTTTCCCATACAGACTTTTCCATATACTAAATGCCTCCGGTTTAATGTGAAAAATGAATGAGCTTAAGTAAACTTTTAAGTTTAATATCAATTGCTGTTTTTTCAACCGCCCTACTTCTTTAATGGGCAATTGTTTTTGTCTGTAATTGTAGTTAATTAAGATTATATGATTAACAAAAAACTCCATATTGAGAGGATTTTCTATGGATTACGAAAGTTTTTTAAATTTGATAAAAGCAAGGCACAGTTGCCGTTCGTATCAACCTAAAGATGTGCCTGAAGAACTCATTGTTAAGTGCCTCGAAACAGCTAGACTTTCCCCTTCAGCATGCAACAAACAGCCATGGCGCTTTATTGTCGTAAAGAACAAAGAATCAAGAGAAAGAATCTGTTTGGAAGGGATTTTACCGTGTTTACCGATGCCTTGGCTTAAGGATGTTCCAGCGTTTATTGTTCTATGCGCTAAGACTAATTTTGCGGTTCATAGATTTGCATCCTTCATTTCGAAAGTTGACTACCGACAAATTGATATTGGAATTGCCGGAGAGCATTTTGTTCTTGCCGCACAGTCGCTAGGTTTGGGAACTTGTTGGATAGGCTGGTTCAAGGAAAAGGCCGTGAAGAGAATATTGAAGATACCATCAGGAGTTAAAATTCTTTCTATTATATCTTTAGGTTATCAGTCCGAACTTAAAGAGCAAGCCCAAAAACTGCCTCTTAGTAGCATTTTCTCAAGAGAGGAATGGAAGGAATAATTTTTTGAAACCTAAATGGTTTGTCATTTAAGAATCGATACATTATAATTGAGCGATATGAGAAGACTTTTAAAACTAATACCACATTGAGTAGCCTGATGGGAATATTTAGACGAACTAGAATCGGAAGAGGTTATCACAACTTGCTAAGGGCTAGAAGCATAATCAGCGTCCTGATAAAACACGGTTTTCTTGATTTTGTTGAAAATAGCAAGATGATCCAGTCTATGAATTTGAGCCGCTTCTCTTTCAGGAAGCATCGCAAAGAAGAATATCATAAGCACTACTCAAGCTGGGAAAGAATCCGAATGGTCTGCGAAGAGCTCGGACCGACATTTGTCAAACTCGGGCAGTTTCTCAGCAACAGACCTGACCTCATCCCTTCCGAACTCTGCGCGGAACTTGAAAAACTCCTAGATAATGTATCTCCTTTCCGCGGCGAACTTGCCATGATGATCTTTGAATCAAGCACTAAACTTAAGATATTAGAGGTATTTGAAACTTTCGAAATAGAACCATTTGCTTCGGCCTCAGTATCGCAAGTTCACAAAGCCAAACTTAAAGACGGCACTAGAGTCGCAGTTAAAATTCAAAGACCTGGAATCAAGACAATAATTGACAGCGACCTTGAGATAATGATGTATCTGGCAGTCAACATCAAAAAGCATATGACAGGTGTTGGAGCTCTCGATCCGGTTGCGATAGTTACTGAATTTAGCGATGGTATCCGCCATGAACTGGATTTCTCGAGGGAAGCTCTTAATATCGAAAAATTCTCAAAAATATTTGCCAATGAGAAAGAGCTTATTGTTCCAAAAGTCTATAAAGAGTTTTCGACAAAAGATATTCTGACGATGCGCTTTATCGATGGCGTAAAATTTTCTGAATATCGCGGGACTGAAGTTGAGATTAAGCATATTTGCGAAAAGTTAGCTTCACTTGTGTTGAGACAGATTTTCGAAGAGGGGTATTTTCACGCTGATCCACACTCTGGTAACATAATAGTTACTGAAGATCTGAAAATCTGCTTTATCGACTTTGGTTTGATGGGGCTCCTGCCTCCAAAACACAAAAGCGCTCTTTGCGACATCATATTAGGTTTGGTCAATCACGACCCAGAGCTTATAACCAGAGCGTTGATTTCTATTTCTCATAATAAAGAAGTCGAGAATAGGGCCAATATAGAGCATCAGGCTTTCAAGATAATGGAACAGTACGCTTACTTACCAATTGAGGACATAAATATCGGGCATTTTCTGCGCGACCTACTTAAACTTCTGGTAGATAACAAACTCCTAATCCCTACGGACATATTCCTTCTTCTCAAGTCACTGATAGCGCTTGAAGGCACAATTCGGAAAATCATGCCTAACTTTGATATGATTACCCACATCGAGCCATTTATCAGAAAACTTCTTTACAAAACCAGAAGCCCGTACCGAATGATAAGAGAGTTTTTCAAAGCAGGGCTTGATTACTCGAAATTTGTCGCTGAACTTCCCGGAGAACTCAGAGATATTCTTACTCAATTCAAAAATAAGACGCTTAAGATACAATTTGAGCACAAAGGGTTAGAACCTCTCCTGGAAAAACACGACAAAATAGTAAACAGGCTCTCTTTTGCGATTATAACAGCATCTATGATTCTTGGTTCTGCCATGCTATTAAATTCAAAAGTGCCGCCTCTTTATCATGGACTCTCGGTTCCTGGATCAATATTTTTCATTTTCTCTGCTTTTATGGGAATGCTTCTTATTTTGTCCATTTTGCGGCACGGCAAAATGTAGCCTGAATAAACTTCAATTTAACCTATTTATATATAATGCTAAAAGGACTTTTGGACTATTACAGATTTGAAGACACTTTTTTATCTCCTTATGCTTTGAAAAGCCACAAGTCAAGAGGTAGAAAATATCCGGAGAAAGACCATCCGATTCGTACAGTATTTCAGCGCGACCGCGACAGGATTCTCCATAGCCGGGAGTTTCGCAGACTTGAATACAAAACTCAGGTTTTTCTTAATGGAATAGGGGATCATTACAGAACAAGATTGACCCATACAATTGAAGTGGCGGCTATTTCTCGAACTTTAGCAAGAGCATTGGGCTTGAATGAAGATTTGACTGAAACTATCGCTTTGGCTCACGACATCGGGCATCCGCCATTCGGACATACCGGAGAAAATAAACTTAATGAGATAATGAAGCGATATGATTTATCTTTTGAGCACAACGACCATTCAATTGTGCTGGTGGACGAGTTAATAGAAAAATATCCGGAGTTTGACGGACTCAACCTTGCCTGGGAAACCAGAGATGGACTTATTAAGCATAGGGAAGATAAAGATATAAAACTCGATGGAATTCTCCTTGCGCCAAACCTTTCGCTTGAATCGCAGGTTGCAGACATTGCAGACGACTTGACTTACTATGGGCATGACATTGATGATGGCCTAGAATCAGGACTTATTGTCGAAGACGATATTGCCTCACTTGCTATTTGGCAGAACGCCACCGAAATTTCGTTCAAAAGCGGCAATTCCAGACCAAATAAAAAATTCGCCAGATTTGTCGTAAGATGTCTTATAGACTCGATGGTAAAAGATGTTATAGATAAGTCAGTTGTAAATCTTACGACTATGAAAATAAAGGCCCCTGAAGATGCTCAGAACAATGTAAATAGAGTTATTTCATTCAGCGCTGATTTTAAGGATATGACAGTAAACCTTAAGGAATTCCTTTTCAAAAACATATATTGGAACGATCAAGTTCTTGAGGTTAATAGAGCTTGTGCCGACAAAATTGAAGAACTTTTTGATTTGTATATGAATAAAGAAGAAACCAGAAGTGACTTTATAAACAGGATTGCGCCAAGATATGGTCTTGAGTGCGCTATTTGTTACTATCTTGCCGGGATGACAGACCGCTTTGCTATAGAAGAATATAATAGGCTCTTCTCATCAAAGTGAATTACCGACTTGTTAAAATGAAGATAGAATCGTTCTTTCTGACTTTCTGAGAGATTGGAATGCTGATAATTGATCCTTTGGGAGAAGAGTTAACATCTTTCTCCTCAAATCTGATATTCTCAATGACATGGTTAATGGCGCCTGTAGTTGTCCCGATTACCAAAACCTCGTCTCCGACTTTTAATTCGCTCTCTCTTAATTCAATTTCTGCTATCTTTATTTTGGAAAAGTAATTTGTTACTATTCCAGCTCTGGTTTTTTTCTTTTCAGACTTGTTATCAGGGTTGTTGCTCCACATTTCCAAACTGTTTCCAAGATAGTATCCGCCATGCCAGAAACCTCTATTGAACACATTTGAAATCTCTTTCTCCCATCTTTGAATATTCTCGACATTGTATTGGCCACTATCGATTGCATTAAGCGCCTCGCGATAGGCTTTTATTACAGCAAAAACATAGTCAGCGGAACGGCCGCGCCCTTCGATTTTCAATATCGAAACACCTGACTCGACTATTTTATCCAGACAGCGGATCAGGCAAATATCTTTAGGTGACATTATATATTTGTTATCAAGGACTAGTTCGTGCCCGTCTATTTCATCAATGACTTTGTACGACCGCCTGCAGTTCTGGTAACATGCTCCGCGGTTTGCAGAAGCGTTATGAGTGGCTAGACTCATATAACACTTTCCAGAGATAGAAACACACAGAGCGCCATGTGCAAATATTTCTATTTTAACTAGTGCTCCTGATGGGCCGCAAATATTTTCTTCGACTATCTTCCTTGTGATTGCCGTTATCTGGTCTAAAGAAAGCTCTCTTGCCAGAACTATTACATCGGCGTATTTTGAAAAAAATCTTAATGTTTCGATGTTTGAGACATTAGCCTGAACAGAAATATGGACAGTCAGACCCATTTGACTTGCCAGAACGATTACTGAAATATCGCTTGCTATGATAGCCGAAATTTTTGCTTTCTTTGCTGACGAGAGAATATTTTTGACTTTTTCAATTTCCTCATCGTATATGACTGTATTCAGAGCAAGATAACTTTTTACTTTATGTTTTTTGCAAATGCGGGCAACTTTGTAAATGTCATCTTCCTTGAAATTGAAAGAGGACCTCGAGCGCATATTTAAATCGCCGGCTCCGAAGTAAACAGAATCTGCTCCTGCTCTGATAGCAGAGTATAGCGATTCGTATGATCCTGCAGGGGAAAGTAATTCGGCTCTCATAAAAAAATAAATTTTTTTTCTGCAATATGCAATAGGTATCTTGAACTCAAGGCCAATCAATTAGCTAATTTTCAATTGCTACTACAAAGGTGCTGTTCCAATAAAAGGGGTTTAAATTGTTTTGAGTTGAGTTATATTACCCCATTAAATTATTAATTAAAATACAAAAAGCGATCACATGACAAAATATTTTTTAGGTATTGATATTGGTTCTACCACTTTAAAAGCCGTGCTTATTGATCAGGATTACAATATTTTAAATACCTTGTATGTAAGAACTAAGCCTGCAAAAGGCAAGCCTATGGCTTGTTCCAGCAAATGCGGCACATGCGGTTCGTGTAATATGGGCGCAGTCAAGAATACTGTAGATGACTTCCTTAAAGCTAAAAAACTTACCCAGGAAGATATTTCATGCACTGTTGTTACTGGAAGCCAGATAGTTGAAGAAACCGAAAATTTCATAAAATACAATTTCAAAGTAAGTGAAGTATCAGCGCATGTAGCTGGAGCAGCAAGATTCTATCCTGATTGCAAAGCCATTCTTGATGTCGGCGGACAAGACTCCAAGGCCATGATTTTTAATGAAGACATGCAAATGTGGACTTCCAAAATGAGTGGTATTTGCGCAGCTGGTACCGGAGCATTTCTTGACAGCGTAGCAGTTAAACTCGGCGTGCCTGTTGAGGAAATGGAAAAGCTTGCCGACCATTCTTCAGAGCTTGAGTTCTCATCTGTTTGCGCAGTTTTGAGCGCAACTTCTATAAATAAATACAAGAATAGATACCCTCTTGGTCAGATTGTCGGCGGGGCCTGCAAAGCTCAGGCAAGAACTGTCATGTCAGGTGTCGGTGATCTTTTCTTCAATTACAAAGGCGACATCATTTTTCAGGGCGGAGTTGCAGCGAACGGAGCAGTAACACACTATTTGAAAGAAATTACAGGTAACAACATAATAGTTCCTCCATATCATAATGTTATGGGAGCTTTCGGCGCCGCCTGCATTGCCAGGAAATTTATTGATATTCAAGGTAAAATTATTGATTCAAAAATGATATTTTCGGATGCGCCTCTCAAGTCTATTGCTCTTAGAACTAAGATCACTAGAAAAGAGTTCCTAGGCGCCAGGAATGAAAAACCTGTCTGGAGAAACCTCTTCTTCCCATCTGAAATCCTGAATGCAATGGATGCTAATATCCTTACTCTTGAAACTTATGCGGCTCTTTTCGCCAGGAATAGAAAGAAGATTAAAAAGGCCTTCGACATTGCTGCATATAAAGGCTTTTCAGGCGCAGAAACATGTTCATTTCTAAGAACTTTAGAAGGAATCGAACTTCCTGAACCTTCTTTCGGGGTTTCAACTTCACAGCCTTGCCTTCAAGGTGAAAGAATATTTGCAGATCTAATCAGAGATTATGGCAAAGAAGACTCATTTTTCTCTCTCCATACTCCTATTAAAAATGACGAAAATGCCATTGAACACATGGCTGACGACATGGAAAAGGCTGTTCGCCTACTAGAAAAAGCGCTTGGCAGAAAAATGGAACTAAGCAGACTTAAAGAAGCTTGTGAACTTTCAAATCAAGCTAGGGAAATCTCAAGCAAGTGCAACGACCTGAGATTCAATTCTCCACCTCTTCTTAGAGGAAGCACCGCTATCTATTTCTCTGTTATTTTTTCTCAACTTTGGGGCAAAAAAGATTTAGTTAATATTCAACAGCAATTTTACGAAGATCTCTGCCAGAGAAGAGATGAAATTGGAGACAGAATTTCAATCGAAGATACGCACAGAATGCTATGGCTTCATCTACCGCCGTTTTATGACAGCAGACTTTTGGACTACATAGAAATCACATGTAATTCCCCTATTGTTTTTGAAGAAGTTAACTTCATCGGATGGGAGCCGCTTAATGTGGAAGATCCTTACAGGTCTCTTGCTAGAAAGCTTCTCACAGTGGGATTTCTCGACCCTCATTTGAGAGTTTCAAAAATTGCCGAATATGTGCCTAAGGGCAAATTTAACGGGTGTATTTTGTACAACCATATGTTTGGAAGATGCGCTATGGCAGATGCTTCTTTTATAAAACATTTGAGGCAGGAACTTGCTAAGAAGCATATTCCGCTTCTGGTTCTTGACGGCGATTGCATGGATCCAAGCGTTGACCCCTGCAGTACTTACACGAAGATAAATGCCTACGCAGAAGCTCTTAATGCCAAGAAATACGGCAATATGTTCGGACCTCTTAAAGCATAGAAGGGAAAATTATGCCTATTTTTGAATATCAATGTAAAGAGTGCAATGCTATTTTTGAAAAACTAGTCTCAGGGCAAACTCAAAAAAGCTATCAATGTCCAAAATGTAGCTCCATTGAAACTGAAAAGAAACTCTCGCGTTTTGCCGGGATAGTTTCAGGTAAAAATTCAGGTTGTTCAGCCAAACCTATCTGCGAATCTGCAGGTCACACTTGTGGCGGTTGCTGTCCGATGCATCATTAATGCATAGTTTGAGCTGACTGGTATTTGCCTTCAAGATGCTCTTTAGCCGTCCTTACATATTCTTCAGCATTTTCTAAAGTGTGCTTACGGGCGTTACAATCTAAGGTTTTGATCTGTTTGGCCGGAATTCCAACTGCAAGCGTATTAGCTCCAATAACAGCATTCTCCTTGACTACTGCTCCGGCTCCGACTATTGCACCTTTTTCTATCAAGGCTCCGCTAAGAATAATTGCTCCCATCCCAATCAGGCATTCGTCCTCGATTACGCAACCGTGAATAATACAGTTATGCCCGACTGTTACATTATTGCCTATAATTGTTGATTTATTGTGGTCATTATGGATGACTGAACCATCCTGAATATTCGTCCGTTCTCCAATAATAATATTTGTGTTTGGTATGTCGCTTCTTATGACGCAATTATACCAGACTGAGCTTTTTTTGCCAATTTTAACATCTCCCATAATTCTAGCGCCTTCGGCAATGTAGGCGCTTTTATCAATCTGCGGAATATTTTTCATATATACTTCCTATGCTCAATTATATTTAGATTCATTCTATGCCTAATTTTGAGGACTGCAACATACTTAAGGATAGAAGGTTTTTCCAAGAAATATTGATTTATGTCCTATCATCGGGATAATT
>JBAXXY010000046.1:0-17446 GCA_037127655.1 Lentisphaerota bacterium | reverse complement strand
CCAAGAAGAACACCGAAGCCTTGCTCCAGAAAGCCAAGGATAGAGCAGACAAGGACAGTAAGTCAAAGTCAGAATTCCTTGCAAATATGAGTCACGAGATAAGGACACCGCTGAATGGAGTGATAGGATTTACGGAACTGCTTTCAAAGACTCCATTGACTCCTGTACAGAAGCAGTATGTAGAAAATGCCAAAATTTCATCTCGTTCATTATTAGGGATTATCAATGATATTCTTGACCTGTCCAAAATAGAAGCTGGAAAACTTGAGCTTGAGATTATTAAAACAAATTTGGTCGAACTTATTGAGCAGGCATCGGATATTATCAAATACCATGCCTCCCAGAAAAATCTGGAATTGCTATTGAACATCCAGCCTGACATTCCGCGTTATGCTATGGTTGATCCTATACGCTTAAAACAGATATTAGTAAACCTTTTAGGCAATGCTGTAAAATTTACAGAACACGGTGAAGTTGAACTCAAAGTGACCTTTTCAGAACAGCATGATTTATTTGGTAGTTTTTGCTTCTCTATTCGTGATACTGGAATTGGCATAACGCAGGAAAATCAAAAGAAGATATTCGATTCATTTTCCCAAGCTGATACTTCGACGACCAGAAAATTCGGTGGTACCGGGCTTGGACTTACTATTTCAAGTTTACTTGCTTTAAAAATGGGAAATGGAATAAAATTGGAAAGTGAGCCAGGAAAGGGGTCTGTGTTTTCTTTCACTATTGAAACTCAATATGAATTTGGTGAAAATTACACCCATGATAGCTTGAAAGATATAAGCCGTGTCCTTGTCGTCGATGACAATGAGAACAATAGGATGATCCTTAAACACACTTTCATGAATTGGGGCGTTGAGTGTACTTCCTGCGATAATGGATTTTCGGCGCTAAAGATTATTGAAAGTTCAAAGCATTTTGATGTAATCATTATTGATTATCACATGCCTGACCTCAATGGCCTTGACACCGTTGAAAGGATTCGAACCCAATTGAATCTTTCACCTGAAAAACAACATGTGATATTGCTTCACAGTTCAATGGATGATTCCGATATTCAGAAAAGGTGTAAAAATCTGGGAGTTTTATTTAATCTTTCTAAACCATTGAAATCAACTGAACTATTTGAGTATTTGAGAAGCATCTGCAATAAATCCACTCCATATAAAATGAAAAACGAAATAGCGTTGGATCAGACGAGATTTGAAATATTAAGTAAAATTTCTCCAGTCATACTTGTGGCAGAAGATGTTGCTATGAATACGCTGTTGATTACGATTTTAATCAAAAAATTGCTTCCAAATGCTAAAATATTAGAAGCAAAGAATGGTAGAGAAGCATTGGATGTAGCGAAGGGAACTAAACTTGATTTGATATTAATGGATGTTCAGATGCCAGAAATGGACGGGGTAGAGGCTACTGCAGAAATACGAAGTTTCGAGTCTCTAAGCGGAGGGCATGTTCCTATTATAGCGTTAACTGCAGGAGCATTGAAAGGAGATAGAGAAAAATGCCTAAAAATAGGGATGGATGACTTTTTAACTAAACCGATTGAAGAAGTTGTTCTACAAAAAATGCTACAAAAGTTTTTGGCATTGGTTAATAGCGCCCCACCTACTGCGCCGGATAAAAGAGCTAATACCAATGGAATAATGCATTTTGACAAGAATAAACTGATGGATAAAATTGATAAAGATGAAGCTCTTTTTGAAAAACTTTTAGAACTTATTGCTACGCAAATGCCAGATGACATTGAAATGCTTAGGAAGGCTATCCATGAAAATAATATAGAACAATCTAAAAAAACAGCGCATAAAATTATAGGTTCATCGCTTAATATGTGTTTTGATCGCCTTGCAACCCTGTCTAGAGAAATTGAAGAGAGCACTGAAAATAATATTGAAAAATTCGAATCTATTTTTAAAAATATGCTTTTAGAGTGGGAGCATATTCAATTAAGCGAGCCATTTGCAAAACGCAGGAGATAAGAATGTTAATGAGTCAATGTCTTCTAACAGAAGCGAAAATAATTCAATTACAGACAATATGACACAAAAGCAGAAAATCTTAATAGTTGACGACTCGCAAGTCCAACTTCTTATCTATAATGCTATGCTCGGTGGTTTGGATGCAGACATAGACACAGCTACGACAGGGGAAGAAGCCGTGACGAAAGCCCTCACTCATGATTTTGACCTGATATTGATGGATGTTAGTATGCCAGGAATAGATGGATTAGAAGCAGTAGAATCCATTAAAAGGGAAGAAAAGAATAAATTCATACCGGTAATCTTCCAGACAGGTAAGGAAACAGATACACAACTTATCCTTAAAGGCTTAGAAGTCGGTGCGGTTGACTTTATTGAAAAATCGATTTCCAGAGAGATATTGCTTATAAAAGTAAATAACTTGCTAGAATTACAGAGAAATAGAAAAGAACTCGAAAGCACAAAGAATGAACTTTTCCAAAAAGTTGAGGAGTTAGAAGCTCTTCTTCTTGAGCGCAAGAAGACAGAGAAGACACTAAAAGTTGAAAAGGAAAAGCTTCAAAATGTTATTTCAGGCACAAATGCAGGGACATGGGAATGGAATGTGCAGACGGGAGAAACAATTTTTAATAAGAGATGGGCAGAAATAGTTGGGTACAAACTAGATGAGCTTGAGCCTATAAGCATAAAGACATGGGAAAAATTAGCGAACCCTGGTGATCTACTGAAGTCAGGAGAACTATTACAGGCACATTTTAATAAGGAATCGGAATTATATTCCTTTGATTCCAGGATGAGGCATAAGAATGGTTCTTGGGTATGGGTGAGCGATAATGGAAGGGTTTTTGAGTGGGACAAAGAAAATAAACCTCTTAAAATGTTCGGCACGCATATTGATATTTCTAGCCGAAAGCAAGCCGAATTTGCCCTTGAAAAAGCCAAGCATAACTTATTAAAATTATCTCTGACAGACCCGTTGACGCAGGTCGCTAACAGGCGCCGATTTGATGAATATATCAATATTGAACTCAATCGTGCCTACAGAGATAAAATTCCATTATCTGTTGTAATGTGCGACATTGATTTTTTCAAAATATATAATGATACATATGGACATATAAGCGGCGATAGTTGTCTTAAGGAAGTTGCTAATGTAATCAAAAGTGCTCTTAAACGGCCATCAGATTTTTTGGCGCGCTTCGGAGGGGAAGAATTCGCCTTAGTTATGCCTAATACCGATATAGCTGGAGCTTTAAATGTTGCTGAAAATATCAGAACTTCTATGATGAATAAAAGGATAAAGAATGAGAATTCGTCAGTCAGTCAATATGTGACACTCAGTTTGGGAGTTTCGACCGTGTTTCCAGGAAGAAATGTTACACCTGATGAAATTATCAATGAAGCAGATAAAGCCTTGTATCAAGCCAAAAATAAGGGGAGAAACAGGGTGGAAAGATTTAAGTAATGCATATTATTATTTGTGTGCATACATATAGTTGACAGTCTAATGATGATTTTATTCCAATGGTTGGAAGACTTTGATAAGCTGAGGGATTAACTGTTTTTTCCTGCTCAAAATGCCAGGCATATCATACAAATTATCTTTGATTTTATTGTATGGTAACAAATCAATGAATTCGGGAGTTCCGACTCCAAGCATAAGGGATGTCTCCTTCGGAAGATTGGTAACTATCAGGGCATAGAAAGAAAGTCCCTCTATCTTGACTATATTTTTTGCGGCGGCGAGTAACTCGTCGAACTTAAGTTCAAAATTATTGAAGTTTGCTTCCTCGACCTGTGCTACAGAGTAAATATGCTTTCCTACATTATAGTTTTTCTTGTCCCCATTTAGTATTATTGCAGGAGGATTCTTGGCAATTACTGAACCTACTCCAAACATCTCTCCAGCAAGTTCATCAGGAGAAACATTGCATAATCCCTGAAGCCATTTTATGGCATCGCTGTCTCTTTTGGTTGATGTAGGAGACTTTAGAAATAGAGTGTCGTCTATTATCGCCCCCATTAGAATGCCTGCGATTTTTACATCAGGAATTATCCCCATGTATTTGTACTTTTCCGTGACCAGTGTGCATGTGCTTCCTACTACATCATTCATAACGGTAATTGGGTAGGAAGTGGTAGGGTAATCAAGATGGTGATGATCAAGAATTTCTATAATCATGGCATCTGAAGCCCCGTCAACAGCTTGTTTGAGGTTATTATGGTCCACCATAATCAGGCGAACTTTCTTTGAGTCATCCATATCGCTTTTGGATACGGTGCCGAGGAGAGTTCCCTTATCATCCAAAACAGGGAACAAATCTTCTTGCGAAGACAGGATTTTGTGTTTGACATCAGTCACCTTGTCTTTATTTTTGAAGGTAACGGCATTCTTCTGTGTCATTAATTCCACAGGCATACTGAATTTGAGTCTTCTTACTGTCGTGGCTGAGTCAAATGGAGTCCTGAGTATTGATGTCTTCTTTTCTTTAGCAGCAGCAATAATAGTTTCGTTAACATGAGCGCCGCCAGTTACAATAAGAAGTCTTACTCCAAGCTCCATCACAGACAAAAACTGAATGTCGTCTCTGTCCCCTACTACGATAGCCAGACGGTCAGGGGAGCGTGTCATAATGTGTTGTCTGAAACTGAATAATCCCTGGGCCGCCACATAGACATATAGATCTTCCAGGTCTTTTTCATCGTATAGGTTAAGAATTTCAGCATCAAGAGTTCTTGCCGCCAGAGTTATCGAAGTAGTAACTTTTCTGTCAAGCATGCCTACTATTGATTTTCCTTGAGAGTTATTATGTGTGCTGAAAAGCTTATTTGTAACATCCCATAAACTTACCATTCCAAGATAAGCATTATTTTCATCAACAATGGGTAATCTTGATTCATGTTCTTTTTGGAAGAGTTCAACAGCCTCTAAAAGCACATCGCCCTTTTTTAGGCAGACTTTCTCTGTATTCATAACATCTTCTACATCAGGTATTATATCCTGAAAAAGGATAGGAAGTTCGACTTTGAATTTATTGAATAAAAACTCTGTCCGGGCGTTAGGAAAACCGGTTCTTCCAGCAAAAATATTTTCCACTCCAAACTTTTTTTTGAATTCTGTATAAGCTACAGCTGATACCATGCTGTCTGTGTCAGGGTTTTTATGACCTATAACAATTGTTTTTGGAATAGCGCTTTTTGTGACACTCATATGAATACCTTAATATGTTGCAGTTTATCTAAATATAGAAAGAAAACATTTTTCAAGATTAGTGAACTAGACTAAAGATTAGCCATTTGCAATAAAAGATTCAATCCATTAGAATCAACTCCTACAATTCTTTTTAGCTTTTGCCTAAGGCAGATAAAAAATTTTAATTTAAAAAGGGGGACAGAATGATGAATCAGGATATAGCTTTGAATCCGAATAAAATCGTAAAATTCTTAAACAAACCCGCTGCTGATTTTACAAAGAAAGACCTTTTGGACTACATCGAAAAGAACGATATCAAAATGCTTAACTTCCGTTATGTCGGCGGTGACGGCAAGATAAAACTCCTTAACTTCATAATAAATGACAAGAAGTACATAGACAAGATTTTATCAGTCGGCGAGAGAGTTGATGGGTCGAGCTTGTTTTCCTATATTGATCCTTCTGCAAGCGATCTTTATGTAGTGCCAAGATATAAAACAGCTTTTGTTAATCCGTTCTCAGAAATTCCGGCGGTTGATGTAATGTGTTCATATTACAACAAGAGGGGTGAACCGCTTGACATTGCTCCTGAAAACATTGTTAAAAAGGCTCATGAATCACTAAAGAAAGCTACCGGTTTTGAGCTTGAAGCTCTTGGCGAACTCGAGTTTTATATTTCATCCGAACTCGATAAAATTTACGAAATTATACCTCAGAGAGGTTATCAGGAATCTCATCCTTTTGCAAAATGGCAGCTTATAAGAACCGAAGCAATGCAAGCCATAAGTGAAATGGGTGGAAGAATAAAATACGGACACTCAGAAGTCGGAAATATTGTCACAGGTGACAGGGAATATGTACAGCATGAAATTGAGTTCTCGCCTGTAAATATAGAAGATTCAGCTGACCAGCTTGTTCTGGCTAAATGGGCTATCAGGGAAGTTGCCTACAAATATGGTCTTGAAATAAGTTTTGCCCCAAAAATTATAGTTGGACATGCCGGCAGCGGACTGCATATACATTCAAGGTTGGTTAAAAACGGCAAGAACATGATTGTAGATGAAGCAGGTGCTCTGAATGACACAGCAAGAAAAATGATTGCAGGTTACCTCGAAATGGCTCCATCATTAACTGCTTTCGGCAATACAGTTCCTACTTCATTCCTAAGGCTTGTTCCTCATCAGGAAGCTCCGACTAATATCTGCTGGGGAGACAGCAATAGATCTGTTCTCGTCAGAGTTCCACTAGGCTGGAAAGGCGTCAGCAATATGATTTATGACGCAAACCCGAAAGAAAAAGATCCGATTCCTGATTTTATCAACAATCAAACTGTAGAAATAAGAAGCCCTGACGGTTCTGCAAACATTCACCAGCTTATCGCAGGTTTGGCAGTTGCTGCAAGACATGGCTTGGAAAACCCAAATTCCCTCGAACTTGCTAATAAGCTTTATGTTCACGGCGATGTAGGCAAGAACCAGAAACACCTCAATCTGCCTCAACTTCCAGCTTCATGTTTCGAAGCAGCAAACAGGCTTGTAAATGATCGAGCTATTTATGAAAAAGATGGAGTTTTCCCCGCCAGAATGATTGATGGAGTATCGAGTTTCCTAAAGAAATATCAGGACGAAACTTTGAGCGAATCTTTGTTTGGTAATGGAAATGCTCTTAAAGAATTAGTACAACGCTATTTTCATTGTGGTTGAGTTTTAAAAAATTAATAAATTTCATAATCAGTAGGAGTTTTCATGAGCAATAATTTTAATGAGATAAGAGGAAATAACGGTAAAGTTGAAGCAATTGAGACAAATCTTTCAGGCGAGTGTCTGCTTCTTAATCCCAAGTTGAATAAAGGTACTGCTTTTACCAGAGAAGAGAGAATCCAATTCGGTTTGTCAGGAAGACTTCCTAATCGGGTTGAAACTATTGAGGAGCAATCATCCAGAGTTTTCTCGGTTTATTCAGGAATAGCTGATAATCTCGAAAAGAGTTCTTATTTGTATAATCTCAATGAGACGAATACTACACTGTTCTACAAAGTCGCTGAGGATCACATTGAGGAAGTAATGCCTGTGGTTTATACGCCTGTAGTCGGCAGATCAGTTCAGGAGTTCAGCAAACTCTGGAATCAGAATAGAGCAGTTTATATAGCCTCAGAAGACATTGACAGAGTTGATGAGATTCTAGCACAATACACTGATGGAGGTTATGAGATTGCTATTGTCACAGATGGAGAGAGAATATTGGGTATTGGTGATCAGGGTGTCGGAGGAGTAAATATTTCAGTTGGCAAACTTATGGTTTATACTCTTTGCGGTGGACTGAATCCATCGAAGGCTCTGCCGGTGGTTCTGGATGTCGGGACAAACAGCGAACTTCTTCTCAATGACAAATTCTATCTTGGAGCAAGACATCCGAGGTTAAAAGGCGACGCTTACGATGCATTTATAAAAAAGTTTGTTGAATCTTTCAAAAAAAATCTGCCTCAAACTCTTTTGCATTGGGAAGATTTCAGCGGAGACAATGCCAGAAAGAATTTATCTCTTTACAGGGATAAACTCTGCACATTTAATGACGATATCCAGGGGACAGCGGCTGTTACTTTGGCATGCGTTCTTTCAGGCATCGGGTTTTCAGGAATAGATTTAAAAGATCACAGAGTCGTTCTTTTCGGTGCAGGGGCTGCAGGTACGGGGATAGCGTATCAGATATGCGATGCCTTCACGCGATTCGGAATGAAAGAAGAAGAAGCTTTTAAAATGTTCTACCTTGTTGACAGATATGGTTTGATTGTAGAAGACATGGGCAGCATTCAGTCATACCAAAAACCATTTGTGAGAAGCAGAAAGGAAGTTGACGGCTGGACTCTTTCAGACAAAAACAATATAACGCTTTTGGATGTAGCCAATAATGCTAAACCGACAGTAATAATCGGGTGCTCAACAGTCTTTGGCGCATTTAATGAGGCTGTAATTAAAGCAATGTATAAACATTGCCCAAGACCTATAATTATGCCTCTGTCCAATCCTGATACGAAAGCCGAGGGAAAACCTGCAGACTTTATTCCGTGGACAGACGGTAATGCATTGATTGCTACCGGTACTCCTTTTAAGAGCGTTGATTATAAGGGAAAGAATTATGTCTCATCACAATGTAACAATGCTTTTATCTTCCCCGGAATCGGATTAGGCGCAGTGATATCAAAGGCAAAGAAAATTACTGATAATATGTTTTTCGCTGCAAGCATAGCGCTTAGGGACTATGCCAAAGAATGCAAGACTTGTTCTGAAAATCACCAACTTCTGCCGCCGATAACTGAAGTAAAAGCAATCAATAAGAAAGTAACAGTAGCTGTAATTAAACAGGCTATCGCTGACGGTGTAGCCGGGATCAGAGCCGATATTGATATTGAAGGTGAAATCGAGAAAAGACTCTGGTATCCGAAATACCAACCATATAGAAAAGTTTGATATAGCAGGTATCTGAAATGAATGAAACATTATACAGGATTGAAACGGATTCCATCGGCGAAATAAAGGTTGACTCAACAAAATACTGGGGCGCCCAGACACAGAGATCCCTGGAGCATTTTTCGATAGGCAAGGACATAATGCCCAAGGAGCTTATTGCTGCATATTCCGTAGTGAAACTTGCATCAGCCCGAGCTAACAATGAACTAGGCAAACTGAAATCTGATAAGCTCGCTTTAATAGAAAAAGCAGCCCTGGAAGTTCTTGAGGGCAAACTCGATTCTCATTTTCCTCTTCATGTCTGGCAAACCGGAAGCGGCACTCAGACAAATATGAACTTCAATGAGGTTATTTCTAATCGCGCCAATGAGTTAGCCGGGAGTAAACTGGGAACCAAGTCGCCTATTCATCCTAATAATGATGTTAATATGTCTCAGTCCTCAAATGATACTTTCCCGACAGCTATGCATATTTCAGCATTTACTGCCGTACAGAAAAGACTCCTTCCTGTATTGCAGGAGCTTCTGAGCGCTTTTGAAGCAAAGCAAAAAGAGTTTTCAGATATTATAAAAATCGGAAGAACTCATCTTCAGGATGCGGTGCCGATTACTTTCGGACAGGAGTTTTCAGGTTATTCTAAACAAATCAGCAACAGCATTGAGAATATAAAGGAAATTTCAAAAAAACTTCTTCCACTCCCGATTGGCGGAAGCGCTGTAGGAACGGGTTTGAATACGCATAAGGAGTTTGCCAGGACTGTTGTTAGCCAGATAAATAAAATAACTTCTTTTGAGTTTGTTCCAGCTGATAATAAGTTCTGTTATATGGCAGCTCACGATGATTTTGCATTGTTAAGCGGAGGTTTGAAAACACTTGCATGTGCCATGATTAAAATAGCTAATGACATCAGGTGGTTAGCCTCAGGCCCTTCGTGTGGAATAGGGGAGATAACTATCCCTTCAAATGAACCGGGTTCTTCTATTATGCCGGGAAAAGTAAATCCGACTCAATGCGAGGCTATGACAATGGTCTGCGCCCAGGTTATGGGTTACGATACGGCAATATCGTTCGCCTGCTCTCAGGGCAACTTCGAACTCAATGTTTACAAACCTTTGATAATTTACGATACCTTGGAATCAATCAGACTCCTTTCAGACTGTTGCGAATCTTTCTCTAAATTTCTTGTCAAAGGGATAGAAGTTAACGAAAAGAAAGTCAGATATTTTATAGGCAAATCTTATATGTTGGCGACCGCTTTAAATGAAGTTATAGGATACGATAATGCCGCAAAAATAGCGAAATACGCTTATCACCAAGACATATCGCTTAAAGAAGCGGCGATGGACTTAAAACTGGTTTCCGAGTCTGACTTTGACAGAGTCGTCGATGTTTCTAAGATGGTTTAAGCTTTACCTGTGCTGCCGAAACCGCCTGAACCTCGTTTTGTATCAGAGAGTTCATCTACCTGAACCATCTCTACTTCAGGAAGTTTGGCTATAACCATTTGCGCAATCCTGTCGCCTTTTTTAACGGTGTAGTTTTCTTTTCCAGCATTGAGCATGATTACGCAAACTTCTCCTCTGTATCCAGAGTCAATAGTTCCAGGGCTGTTCGTTACTGTCAGGTTGTGCTTGATTGCCAAACCGCTCCTTGGTCTTACCTGAGCTTCATAATGAATCGGAAGTTCAATAAAAAGCCCTGTAGGAACTAGCTTGGATTTAGCAGGTTCGAGAAGTGCACCCTCTCTTGCCATAAGGTCAAATGCAGCATCATCGTGATGAGCTTTTTTTGGGCTTAAATCCTGGCATCCTTCAAGCATCTTGAATTTAACGATAACTTTTGAGCAGTTTGACATTTTTGTCCCTTTGTTATGGCATTATGAGAATTCAAATTTCTTAAAATAACTTAATATATTGAGAAAAAAATATTTATTTTATGATTTTTAGTTATAAAATTTGGACTAATTCTATGAAAGCTACTAGACTTATAAATAACAACTGATTCTTAATTTAACACCAAGGAGAATAGGATAATGGAAGTTTTTAATGAAAAGAAAAATGGAATTACATGTTTAAGAGTTGAAGGTCGTCTTGATGCAGGTGCAGCTCCTGCTTTTGAAAAGGCTCTTATTTCAGCTATTAAAGAAGATAGTTCAAAACTGATTGTAAATCTTTCTGAACTCGCATACATAAGCAGCGCAGGTCTCAGAGCTTTGCTTGTTGGTGCAAAAGAAATAAAGTCAAAAGGCGGGAAAATGATTCTTGCTTGTCCTAATGAAAGCGTAAAGAAAGTTTTCGACATTAGTGGATTCTCTTCAATCTTTGATCTTCAGGATTCTATTGACGCTGCTATTAAGAAATTCTAATGAATTCTTAAATTATGAAAATTTTAAGGCATCCGCTTGGGTGCCTTTTTTTATTAAGGATTTCAGTTTTTAATGAAAATAGCTGTTTTTTCAGACTCTCACTCATTCGAGCATCCCTCAAGCTGGAATGCCCTATTTGACAAAAGGGCTGTAGGCCTGGTTAATCATTTCTATATAAGGAAGCACAAGCATAAGCAGGAATATCTAGAGAAGATAGTCAAGAAGATTATAGAAATATCACCTGATGTAGTTATTTGCACTGGAGATTTGACAACAAGCGGAGATAAGGCTGAGTTTGAAACATCTCTAAAAATTCTTGACCCTTTAGTTCAGAATAAGAATTTCGATTTACTCTATGTTCCTGGCAATCATGATTATTATGTAAATGACAAAACTTGTTATGAATCTTTGAGTAAAGCATTTTTTTCTCTTAATAGAGGTAGATTTGACTTGAAAGAACTTCCCGTATCTTTCGTACTGAAAAATATTGATTTTTGCCTTGTGAATGTTTGTAAACCAACTAATCTTTTTGTATCTACGGCTGTTATGAGCAAGAAGAACCAGTCTTTTATACTGGATTGGGCCAAACAAAAGCAAAATAAGCCAAAAATCCTAATAGAACACTACCCCCTTATAGAAGAACATCCTTTTTTGAGGTGCAGGCATAAACTATGGAATGAAAGGAATGTACTAAAAAGTTTGCAAAATAAAGATATAGATCTTGCTTTGTGCGGGCATGTTCACTGGCCGACTGCAAGAATAGACAACCGAGGACGCGGAGAAATTATAATTGGGTCTGCTACGGCAAATAAATGCTTTGCTTTAATAGAATATGATGAAAAGAGTGATCTCTTCAAATATAATAAAATCAGTGTTGAATAACTTTAGGTTAATCTGATGTGTAAATATAAAATTTCTTTTATTCTGTTTTTGTTGTCTTTTTGCTTTGTCTTTACCTCCTGCTCGTTCCTTGATAGATATGACCCTGGATTTGTAGAGAGGCAGCAGAACTTTGAAAATATTAAAAAACTAAAACTTGGCATGACCAAAAAGCAGGTCTTGGCCGTTATGGGTGAACCTCTTGTTGATGAAAAATATAACAAACCTAATCTTTGGTTCTACTATACTGATTGGGATTGGGCAGATTGTGCAAGGAACGAAGAAGAATGTACTCCTTTAGTTTTTGATAATGGAGTTCTAATTGGGTGGGGAAGAGTTTTCTATAGAAACTATATCCACAAGAACTGGCAGTTCAGTGATAAGGCTGCCACTGCTTATGATACAACAGGAGTTGAGCAATAGTTATGTCTTTTAAATTTTCTGATTACAAAAGATTAGGAAGTCTGATAATTGTTTCGGGTGCGAGCGGAACTGGGAAATCGACTATATGCAAGCCTGTAATAGCAGAGGACTCAAATATAGATTTCTCTGTTTCCTGCACGACGAGAAAACCTCGACCGGGAGAAGTTGATGGAGTTGATTATTTTTTTGTAAGTCTTGAGAAATTTAATTCACTAATAAATGAGGATGCTTTCGTCGAGTACGCAAATGTTCATGGAAATTTCTATGGGACTTTGAAATCTGAGGTCGAAGATTCCCTTTTGATGGGAAAAGATGTTCTGCTAGATATAGATGTACAGGGTGCAATGAAAATAAAGAAAAATTTCCCCAAAGATACTCTAATAGGTAAATCAGCTGAATTTATATTCATTCTGCCGCCAGCTTTTGAGGATTTAGAGAAAAGACTCAGGGGCAGAGCCACAGAATCGGAGGAATCACTAAATAAGAGGCTTCTAAATGCCAAAGAAGAGATTAAACATTTCGTCGATTATGAATATTGCATAGTTAATTATGATGTTCACTCTGCCATAGTTCAATTCAAGTCAATTATTGCTTCAGTTCGAAGCAAAACCAGGGGCCTTGTCTTAAATTCTTAAACACAATATAATAGTATTGTGAAAAAAGTCTAAATATTTTGCTTATCAGCTTGACTACTTATTTAATTTTACTATCTTAATGGCTCTGTTTTTAAGGGTTTGTAGCTCAGTGGTAGATGCACCTGACTTTTAATCAGGGGGTCCTGGGTTCGAGTCCCAGCAAACCCACCATTTTAAATTAACTTTGTATTTGTATTTTTGGTTTAAGGAGTTCAAATGAGCACAGTTTGTGATGTCTGCGGAAAGAAAAAAGTTGTTGGCGGAAGTATTATCAGAAAAGGTCTTGCCAAGAAAAAGGGTGGAATTGGTATGCATGTTGTTAAAAGCAACAAGAGAATTTTTAAGCCAAATCTACAAGCAGCAAAAGCTTTAGTTGACGGAAATGTCAAAAGAATAAAAGTTTGTACTGCTTGTATCCGTTCAGGCAAAGTTGAAAAAGCATAGAACTGTAATATTTTGTTTTGAAAGCAGGGCAGTCGGTTTAATCTGACTGCCTTTTTTTATCTAAAATTTTATTCAATCACGGAAATACAAAATGAGTTCAAATCTTATTCCAAAGGCGTACGAAAGCGCTAATGTCGAGTCAAAATGGTTTTCTATATGGAAAGAAAGAGGATACTTCAAAGGCATAGTAGATAAGACTAAAAAACCATATTCAATAGTTATTCCGCCTCCTAATGTTACCGGTATTCTAACTTTAGGGCATGTTCTAAATAATACTTTGCAAGACATCCTTATTAGATGGAGAAGAATGCAGGGTTATTCAGTATGCTGGTTTCCGGGCACTGATCATGCCGGAATTGCTACTGAAAGCCGTGTTGAAAAGATGTTAAGGGAAAAAGAGGGCAAATCTAGACGGGATTTAGGTAGAGAAAAGTTCATAGAAAGAGTCTGGGAATGGAAAAAAGAATACGGCGGTACTATCATTGAACAGCTCAAGAAACTTGGATGTTCCTGCGATTGGGACCGTGAAAGATTTACGCTTGATGAAGGCTTAAGTAATGCCGTAAAGAGAGTTTTTGTAGAGCTTTATAATAAAGGATACATCTATAAAGGTGTTCGGATGATTAATTGGTGCCCTGTTTCCAGAACGGCCCTTTCTGATGAGGAAGTAATTCATAAGGAAGTTAACGGGTCATTCTATCATTTTAAATATCCGCTCAGTGACGGTTCGGGTTATATGGAAATAGCCACTACAAGGCCTGAAACTATGCTTGGTGATACTGCTTTAGCAGTTAATCCGAATGATGAGAGATATAAACATCTTGTTGGGAAAATGGTAGATTTGCCGCTCACAGGGAGAAAAATCCCTATTATTGCTGACGACCTTGCTGATCCAGTTTTTGGTACAGGATGTCTCAAAATTACTCCAGCCCACGATCCCAATGACTTTATAGTAGGGAAAAAACATGGTTTGGAAATCCTTAATATTATGAATGATGACGCCTCGATGAATGAAAAAGCAGGGAAGGATTTTACTGGACTTGACCGTTTTGCCTGCAGAAAAAAGATTTTATCTATGATGGAAGAACAGCAGCTCTTAGTCAAGATAGAAAATCATAAACATAATGTCGGATACTCAGAGAGAGGAGATGTTCCAGTTGAGCCTAGGGTCAGTGAGCAATGGTTCGTAAATATGAAAGAGTTGGCGAAACCCGCTGTTGAGGCTGTTCGTTCAAGAGAAATAAAATTTTACCCTGATAGATGGTCAAAAGTTTATTTTAATTGGATGGAGAACATTCAGGACTGGTGTATAAGTCGTCAGATATGGTGGGGGCACAGAATTCCTGCTTGGACTAATGCTGAAACAGGAGAACTCTATGTCGGAATGGAAGAACCTGCGAAACCCGGCAAATGGAATCAGGATGAAGATGTGCTTGACACATGGTTTAGTTCATGGTTGTGGCCGTTCTCAATTATGGGATGGCCTGAAAAAACTCAAGAACAAGAGTATTTCTATCCTACAAGTGACCTTGTGACTGGCCCAGATATAATATTTTTCTGGGTCGCCAGAATGATTATGGCAGGATTAGAATTTAAAGGAATAATTCCTTTCAGTAATGTTTACTTCACTAGCATTATCAGAGATTCTCAAGGAAGAAAATTAAGTAAATCTCTAGGTAACTCGCCTGATCCTTTGGAAGTTATTGCTAATTACGGCGCTGATGCGCTGAGATTTTCAATCATTTATATAGCGCCTGTTGGTATTGATATACGATATAGCAATGATAAGTGTGAACTTGGAAGAAATTTTGCAAATAAAATCTGGAATGCTTGTAGGTTTAGACAGATGCACGGAGATACAACGCAAAGTTTCAACAATCTTGACAATATTGATTTATCAAAGTTGAGCGGAGATGACAAATGGATTATTTTTAGGTTAAATACCGTCATTCATTCAGTTAACACAAATCTTGAAAAATTTAATTTCCAATCAGCTACTCACGAACTATATAACTTCGTATGGAATGAATTCTGCGACTGGTATATAGAATCTTCCAAGAGCAGAATATATGGTTGCGGCGAAGAAAAAGGTATAACGCTTTCTGTTCTGGATTTCGTGCTATTTAATATTCTCAAGCTTTTGCACCCATTTATGCCATTTTTGACTGAAGAATTAGCTCACTTCATGGGTTTTATAACTTCAGAAAAAACTATAATGTTTGCTTCTTTTCCATCAATTTTAGAAAGTTTATCAGTAGGTAAAGCTATTGAAGATAAAGCATTGATTTCTATAGTTGAATCGAAGTTTGAACTCATAAAAGCCGGAAGAAATATGAGAGCTATGTATAACATTCCTCCTGCTAAGAAGTTAATCTTTAATTTAAAGACAGATAATAAGATTATTGCTGACTTTATTAGTTCACAGGAACAAGTAATAAAAGCGATGCTTAATGCTGAAAGTATTTCTATAAACAGCAATAACTCCTCCGAAGGGCCTGTTCCGTCAAGCATTCTTTCCTTTGGAACTCTTTATCTGCCATTGAAAGATGCTGTAGATATTTCATCTGAAGTCATAAAATTAAATAAGCAGAAAAAGGAATTGGAAGGTTGGATTGTTGGCTCGAAAGCTAAACTTTCCAATTCGAAATTCGTAGAAGGAGCTTCTGCGGAAGTTGTGGCTAGCGCCAGAGAACATTTGTCAGAACTTGAATCAAAACTTATTTCTGTTTGTGATACACTAAAAATATTTAATGCCTAAATTCCTATGAAAAGACTATTATTTACTGTTTCTATATTGTTAACATTCTCCTTGATAAGCGTTTCTTCTTTTGCCGAAGATGTATCAAGTACAACCGAACTGGGGAATATTACATTTATTTCCATTAGCGGAGCAGGGGATTTATATATTACACAGGGAGATAAAAATTCAATTACTATTCAAGCAAGCAGCCAGGATGTAATTGATAGTGTTTCCATTAGCCAGGAAGGAAGCTCTCTTGCTCTTAACTGCGAACAAATAGAAGACCAGACAGTTTTTGACAAATTCTTAGGTTTGCTATCTTTAAACCATGATAGTAATGTGACTTATCTGCTGACACTAAACGCTCTGGATAAGTTAGAGATAAACGGGGTTGGGAATATATCAATTGACACTTTCAAGACTGATAATCTGACAATAATAAATAATGGAGTAGGGACTTTAGCTTCTAAAAAGCTGGACATTTCAACTTTAAATATTATTAACAACGGAGTTGGTCATGTCGTTTTAAATTTTAGTGATTTTGCGTTGATAAAACAAGCAACGCTAGATTTAAGCGGAGTTGGAAATTTTGAAATAACCCAGCTAAATGTCGATACTTTTCACTTGGTTATGAATAGTGTTGGAAAAGCCTCTATTAGTGGAAAAGCAAAGACTCAGACTTTGATTCTTAATAGTGTAGGCAGTTATGATTCGTCATCTTTTTTTGCTGAACAGACAGATTTAACAAAGAATAATATCGGATCTGCTTCGATAAATACCAAGAAACTTACTGTTAATATGAATGGGCTTGGCTCTGTTGATGTTTATGGGAGCCCGAAAATAGATATTAAGCACAAAGCGGGAATGGGTAAAATAAATATCCTCTAATCCCGCTACCAGTTCTTTAGCTATTATCTCTGTCTCTTATTCTCTGGACAATGTTTTTCAGCTCGCCTAATTTTTCAGCTCTTTGGAGTCTGCTATTCCAATAACCATACATTAGATATATCACTAGCCCAGCTATAGTCCAATATATAAAGAACTTCCAAGTCAGAGGATCTAGTTTGTACATTAGATAGGCACAGCATATTACGGCTAATGGCATAATAATAAATGGAATAGGGCATTTAAATGGTCTTTCTAGGTCAGGTCTGTTAATGCGAAGGGCAAAAATTCCTGCTGAAGCAAGAAGAAAAGCGAATAGTGTGCCTATATTTATCAATTCAGCTATTAAGGAAACAGGTAGAATTGACTCTGCTAATATGATAATAATGCCACTGCCTATTGATATAATATATGGGGT
>JBAXXY010000045.1:0-17582 GCA_037127655.1 Lentisphaerota bacterium | reverse complement strand
CTTTCAAGTCTTTGGCATTAATATCCTTTTCCTTGATTTTAGCAATTTCCTGCACTTGCTTCCTTGTAACCTTGCCTACTATTTCTTTACCGGGCGTCTTTGTTCCTGATGCAAGACCTGCGGCCTTTTTCAGTAGAATCGATGCCGGTGGAGATTTAGTTACAAAGGTAAAAGAACGATCCTGATAGACAGTAATGACTACAGGAATTACAAGCCCAGCTTGAGCCTGTGTAGCAGCATTAAACTTCTTGCAAAATTCCATAATGTTCACACCAGCCTGACCTAATGCAGGTCCAACTGGTGGCGCAGGATTTGCAGCGCCGGCAGGAATTTGCAGTTTAATAACTGCTGTTATCTTCTTTGCCATATTTTACCTTAACTTATGTGGGACGAAAGAACGGATTTTCTACCACATGGTTTTTCATATACAGTTAAATGCAAAATCAAGAGGTCCGTTCGCTATTACGCTTCCTTCTCAACTTGCCAAAATTCTAATTCAATTGGTGTATTTCTACCGAAAATTGCGATGAGAACCTTTAATTTCCCTCTTTCCTGATCAAATTCCTGAACTACACCTTCAAAGTTCTCAAACGCTCCATCTTTTACTCTGACTCTCTCATTTACTTCATATTGATTTTTATGAACAACATTCTCTTTTCTTTCCTGAACTTGACTTAGAAGATTATTTACTTCAGAGTCTGAGAGAGGCATAGGTTTACGGTCAGCTCCACAACCAATAAAACCGATAATTCCCTGTGTTTCTCTAACAAAATACCAGACATCGTCACGCACTTTGCCTTCTTTATCATATAAATCCATTCTCAACAGGACATATCCAGGGAAAAATTTTCTTGATGAAGTTATTTTTTCGCCTTTCTTTACTTCGGATACTTTTTCTACGGGAATAAGCACTTCGTAAATAGGCATATTGTTGCCTTCTAATTTTAACTGTCTTTCAAGATTTTCCTTAGCTTTGTTTTCATGTCCGGAAAGAGCTTGTATTACAAACCATTGCCCTTGTTTTCTTTCTTCAGAAGTACTCATTTTTTCAAAAAAACCTTAAGATAGATTAAAACCCTGTTAGTACGCGGATAATTTTTTGACTTGCAAAATCTACAACAGAAACAAATGCTGCCAAAACTCCAATAGCTACTATAACAATGATTGTAGTTCTAAAGAGTTCTTCCCTCTTGGGCCAGGAACATTTTCCAATCTCTTCTATTGTACCTGAAATAAATTTTCTTGTATTTGTCAACCAGTTATTCATAAATTTAATTGGCAGGTGGAACAGGGCTCGAACCTGCGACCTGCGGTTTTGGAGACCGCTGCTCTACCAACTGAGCTATCCACCTCTGTTCTCTTTAGACAGTTATTATTTTGTTTCTCTGTGAAGAGTATGTTTTTTATCAAATTTGCAAAATTTTTGCCTTTCTATTCTGTTTGGCGTGTTCTTCTTTTCTTTAACTGTAGAATAGTTTCTTCTTTTACATTCTGTACAAGCCAATGTGATAATTTCTCTAGCCATTGTATTTCACCATAACTAAATTTGTCCCGAGTACTCTCAGAGCATCGGGACAAATAAGATAATTCAATTTTTATTACTGGATAATTTCAGTAACTCTACCTGAAGCAACAGTTCTGCCGCCTTCACGAATAGCGAAACGGAGAGTTTTTTCCATTGCTATAGGAGCAATAAGTTCAACCTCGATACTTGTGTTATCGCCAGGCATTACCATTTCTACGCCTTCTGGAAGTTTGACTATTCCAGTCACATCAGTAGTTCTGAAGTAGAACTGAGGTCTATAGTTTGTGAAGAAAGGAGTATGTCTTCCGCCTTCTTCTTTTGACAACACATAAACTTCGCCTTTGAACTTAGTGTGAGGAGTAATGGATTTTGGTTTAGCAAGAACCTGACCGCGCTCAACATCTTCTTTCTTGGTTCCTCTGAGAAGACAACCTACATTGTCGCCAGCCTGACCTTCATCAAGGAGCTTACGGAACATTTCAACACCAGTAACAGCTGTTGTAGCAGTAGGGTGAATACCAACTATTTCTACTGCTTCGCCAACCTTAATAATTCCGCGTTCGATTCTGCCGGTAACTACTGTTCCACGGCCTTCGATAGAGAATATATCTTCTATAGGCATAAGGAACGGTTTATCTATTGCGCGAACAGGCATTGGAATGTATTTATCAACAGCTTCGATAAGGTCGTAAATGCATTTTGTAGCCGGATTATTTGGATCGCCTTGAGCTTCCATAGCTTTTAGTCCTGACCCTCTGATAATTGGAATTTCATCACCAGGGTACTCATACTTAGAAAGAAGTTCACGAATTTCCATTTCAACTAGGTCAATCAATTCTGGATCATCAACCTGGTCTATTTTGTTCAAAAATACTACCAGCGCAGGAACACCAACCTGACGAGCAAGAAGGATATGTTCACGAGTCTGAGCCATCGGACCATCTGTAGCTGCGATCACGATTATAGCGCCGTCCATCTGTGCAGCACCGGTAATCATGTTCTTTATATAGTCAGCATGCCCTGGACAATCTACATGCGCATAGTGACGAGTCGCAGACTGATATTCTACATGCGCAGTATTAATCGTAATACCACGAGCCTTTTCTTCTGGAGCGCTGTCAATCTGAGCATAAGACTTTACTTCACCGCCGAATTTCTTCTGCATTGCCATTGTGATAGCAGCAGTAAGAGTAGTTTTGCCATGGTCAACATGACCAATTGTACCTACATTTACATGAGGTTTTGTTCTTTGGAATTTTTCTCTAGCCATGATCTATATTTCCTCCTAGCTATAAGTAATTGTATCCTTGATTGTTATTGCAAAATATATAAAAGTTTAAAAAATGGAGCCCACAACCGGATTCGAACCGGTGACCTCTTCCTTACCAAGGAAGTGCTCTACCAACTGAGCTATGTGGGCGCCGGAACTTATTTGTCCGGATTCCGGACTATCTATAATATACTATCAAACAACAAACCATAAATTGTTATGGTGCTCGAGGGGGGACTTGAACCCCCACGGATTACTCCACATGCCCCTCAAACATGCGCGTCTGCCATTTCGCCACCCGAGCGATGAAAAGGACTTTTATTTTACCATTGACTAAACTCAATACAAATTTTAAAACCAAAATTTTTTAAATTTTATTGAGCAAACGCCTTAGAAAGTATCTTTGAAGTGTCCTTGAGAGATTGAGGCATAATTTTTATATCGCCTATTACCGGCATAAAGTTTACATCCCCAATCCATCTTGGAACTATATGAAGGTGTAGATGAGCTTCACATCCGGCGCCTGCGGCGGCGCCAAAATTGTAGCCTACATTGAAGCCGGCCGGCTTCATAATAGCTGTTAATATATCTTTTGATTTAATCATCAAATCTGAAATTTCGTATAAAGTTTTTTTTGGCAACACAGATACATCGCCGAAATGTTCATAAGGAGCAATGAGGAGGTGCCCTGAATTATATGGATAGGCATTCAGCATCACAAAAGCATTGTCACCTCTGAAAACCACATAATCGTCATCATTTTTAGCCGTATCAGATTGTTTTCTATTGCATAAGAAGCATTCTCCATCTTTTGCTGAAAGAATATACTCAATACGCCATGGCGCCCATAAATTCTTAGATTCTCGCATTTATTATTCCTATTAAATATTTATTCGATATCAATCGGGAAGTATTCAGCGGCGTTGCTGTAAGATATTCCTTTAACAAGGCTACCATAGAAACCAATATCATTTGGGAGTTCGCCATTTTCAATCCAGCTCCCAACTATATCACATAGGAGTCTTCTAAAATACTCGTGCCTTGTATATGAAAGGAAGCTTCTTGAATCGGTAAGCATTCCAATAAAATTGCCTAACACAGCCATTTCTGACAAAGATTTCATTTGTGATTTCATTCCGCTTATATGATCGTTAAACCACCAGGCTGTACCAAATTGTATTTTCCCTGGAATACTTGAGCTGAAAGCTCCAACCAGCGAACTCAAAACTTCATTTTTAACAGAATTGATTGTATAAAGAACTGTTTTAGGCAAGCCTCCTCCTATTTCCATTGAATTAAGAAGAGAGGCAAGCTGAGGCGCAAAATTATCGTCTCCGATTGCATCAAATCCTGTATCAGGGCCAAGTTTGCTGAACATCGGATAATTCACATTCCTCATAACCCCTATGTGAATCTGTACAATCCATCCCTTTTCATTATACATGGGCGTTAATTTCAAAATTATATTGGTTTTGTATGCTTCGATTTCATCTTTAGTTATGTATTGACCAGACATCGCCTTAGTAAATATTTCAGCTACTTCATTGTCATCAGCGATTCTATAGGGAACTGTATCGAGAGCGTGGTCGGAAACACGGCACCCTAGCGAATGGAAAAATTCTATTCTTGTTTGTAGGGATTCAAGTAGTTTAGTATATGAGGAAATGGCAATACCTGAAACTTCCTGAATTTTCTTAACCCAATCGACAAATCCAAGTCTATCAATATTAATAGCCTTGTCAGGTCTGAAGGATGGAACAACTTTAGTTTTAAAGTTCTTAATTTTAGCTATTTCTTTGTGATAGGAAAGATCATCAATAGGGTCATCTGTGGTACATATAACCTTAACATTCGATTTTTTAATAATCGCGCGCACCGAGTAACTGTCTTTAGAAAGTAGGTTGTTGCATTTCGCCCAGATTTCTTCAGCGGTTTTGGGAGTCAATGGTTTATGTATATTAAAATATCTTTGGAGTTCCAAGTGCGTCCAATGATAAATTGGATTGCCCATACAATTAGGCAAAATTTCCGCGTATTTTAAGAATTTTTCCTTATCGTCGGCATCTCCTGTAATGTATTTCTCATCAACCCCGCAAATACGCATCAGCCGCCACTTATAGTGATCGCCCTTCAACCAGATTTCAGTTATATTTTTAAACTTCTTATCCTGAGCAATTTCTTTGGGGCTTAAATGGCAATGGTAATCATATATAGGCATTTTTTTTGCATAATCACGAAAAAGAGTTTTGGCCGCTTTAGAATTCAGAAGGAAATTTTTGTCCATAAAATCTTTCATAAATCAATTCTCCTTTTTTAGTCTATAAATACATATAAAAGCTTTTCAATCGTTTCTTGCTAATAGAAAGGGCTTTTTATTATTCTATGCTATAATTGGTTTACTTTCTCTTAAAAATAGAAAATTTTATTATTTGAAGGACACAAACATGAGCACTTTTATTAAGAATTGCAGAATTATTTCTGATTCGATTGATATCATAAACGGCGTTGTCGAAATCAAAAATGACATTATTGAAAATGTGTTTCCCAATACTGAAATTCAAATACCTGCCGGAGCTAATGTTATAGACGCAAAAGGAGATATGGTTCTTCCAGGATTTATTGATATTCACTGCCATGGAGCAATGGGATATGATACTACTGACGGAACGGTCGAATCAATTGAAAAAATTGCTGAAACAAAGCTGAAAGAAGGCGTAACAACCTTCTGCCCAACTACATTGACTCTTCCTTTCGAAGATTTGAAAAAAGCCTGTGAATGCGTGGAAGAATATAAAAGGAAAACTACATACGCAAAAGTAGCAGGAGTTCATCTTGAAGGACCATTCATCAGTACAAAGGCGGTTGGCGCTCAGAACCCGAAGTTCATAAAGAAGCCTGACATTAACTTTGTAAAAGAGCTTCACAAAGCCTCCAAAGTGTCAATTGTCTCTTTTGCAATAGAAGTTGAAGGTGCGACAGAACTCATTAAAGAACTAAACAAAATGGAAATAGTTCCTTCCTGCGCTCACAGTTCAGCTCTTTATGCTGACTTCAAAGAGGCAAAGAAATGCGGCTTGAAAAATATTACCCATTTCTGCAACCAGATCACTCCATTGCACCACAGGGAAATCGGTCTTGTTGGAGCAGGCTTACTTGACGACGATGTCAAACTAGAGCTTATCTGCGACAAAGTGCATGCATGCCCTGAAATGATCCAGCTCACATTTAAAGTCAGGCACGCTGAAAATGTTATGCTTATAACGGACTCAATGCCTGCATCATGGCTGAAAGACGGCAAATACCAGCTAGGCGGACTTGATGTAACTGTAGAACAATCAGTTGCAAGAATAACAGCATCAGGCAACCTAGCAGGAAGTACACTCAAATATTATCAGGCGCTCAAAAATGTATATGAAGTTACAGGCATTCCATTATCTGAGCTTATAAGGTCAACAAGCTATAATCAGGCAATATCTCTCGGCCTAAAAAATGTCGGAAAAATTGAAAAGGGATTTCTGGCTGACTTACTGATTGTGGATAAAAACTTTAAACCTTATACAGCATTCGTCAACGGAAAGAAATTTAATCTGTAAACTTCAAAACAAGGAGTTTCCTACATTGAGAACACCTGATCTTCAAAACCGAATTAAAATTTTCTGGGAACAGCAGGATAAATTCCGTAACCATCCGTTACTAACCGAGCTTCCAAATCCTGAAACTCATAATCTGTCTGAACTCGCAAAGGATGATGTTAAAGAAGCTATCCGTATGCTCCAACGGGCTGATGTAAAAGCTATTTCAAATATGTTTGACATCATTCCGGCCCTTGAACTGTTAAGAGCTGACGTTTTAAAAACTCTGAAAGCCGGAAATAAAATCTTAATATGCGGTTGTGGTGCAAGCGGAAGACTTGCAGTCGCCTTGGAATATCTCTGGAAAGTTTATAATCCAGTAAAGAATCGCAATTCGCTTGTCGGATTTCTGGCCGGCGGCGATAATGCAATGATCAAATCAATAGAAGGGTTTGAAGACCACAAGGATTTTGGCATCAAACAATTATACCAGGCCGGATTCAAAGATGGAGATTTGCTCCTTAGCGCTACAGCAAGCGGAGAATCGCCATTTGTCATCGGAAGCGCCGAAGAGGCTGCAAAAACTTCTGTAAAACCATATTTCATACACTGCAATACAAATTACGCCCTTAAAGGAAGAATAAAAGATCACCCTATCTACAATCCTGACATTAAAACTTTATCGCTATTTGTAGGGCCTATGGCGCTTTCAGGAAGCACAAGAATGCAGGCAACAACGGCATTGATGCTTGGAATAGGACTTGGACTTTTTTCAGACAATATAAAGAAAGACCTCGAACAATTTCTAAAGTTTTTCAAGAGTTTTGACATGACTCCAATTGATAACTTCATTATTTCGGAGTCTGAAGCTTATAAAAGGAAAGAGTTTATTTTATACGAAACTCAGCCCTGTTATGGGATAACTACGCTCACAGATACTACTGAAAGGTCGCCAACTTTCAATTTGATGCCTTTTGAAAACCAGCTCGATTCAAAGAAAGATCCGGCATTGTGCTACATTCTATTTTCTGAAGCTGAAAATTCTCAATCGGCGTGGGAACTTCTACTTGGCAGAGAGCCTAAAACTCTTGACTGGACAGATGAGACGAGCTTTAAAAGGCTTATGGGGTTTAACTTCAGCAAAAATATTATAGATTTCAGGGCTATTTATGCTCCGACTAAACACTATTTCAGAGTTAAGAAAAACGATATGCAAAAAGTTTTTCTTAAGTTTGACAATCACAATTTTTCTTTCGATGCTAAGAGCCTTTCCCCACTCTTTGAACAATTACTTCTCAAGCTCATACTCAATACTTCCTCCACTATTGTTATGGGCAGACTTGGTTTGTATGACGGGAACCTGATGACATCACTTTACCCGAGCAACAGTAAGTTAATTGACAGGGCAATAAGGTATATTGATTTCCTTCTTAAGATGAAGCACAAACTTGATATTCCATACGAAACAATCGCTAATAAAATGTTCAAGGAGCTCGAAATCTTACAGCCAGGCGAATCAATAGTCAATAAAACAGTCGCTATCATTGCCTCAGGAAATGGAGGTTCTCCAGAATGAAGAATATCTACATAGGAATTGACGGCGGCGGGACAAAAACTAAGGCAATAATTACAGATGAGAATTTCAAAACAATTGGTACAGGGTTAGGCGGCGCCTCAAATATCAGACTGTCTGTTACAGATGCCTGGAGCTCAATTTACTGCGCTATAAATGAGGCTCTTAAAGGTACCGGAATTACGCTCGATGATAGAGAATATGAATTTCACTCAGGAATGGGATTAGCAGGAGTTTCAATACTCAAGGCTAAAAAAGAATTCCTTGAAACGCCTCACCCTTTTAGAACCCTTATTCTCGAAAGCGACGCTCACATTGGATGCCTAGCTGCTCACGACGGTAAAGACGGGGCAATAATAAGCGTAGGAACAGGGGTAATAGGGTATCTTATCGAAAAAGGAAAGAATTACAGAGTAGGAGGTTGGGGGTTCCCCCATGCTGATATAGGCGGCGGAGCATGGATGGGTCTGGAAGCGGCCAAGCTGACTTTTAAGGCGATTGACGCAGCAATTGAATTTTCTTCATTGCCTAGCGATATTTTTAAAAAGTTCGATGGAAATCTATCAGATTTCGTGACATGGGCAAATGCGGCTAAATCTTCGGACTTCGCCACGCTTGCGCCATTTGTCATAGATCGCGCTCAAAAAGGAGATGTTCTTGCCTTGAAACTTATAAAAGCGTCCGCGCTTGAAGTTGACACTATGTACAACTGTTTATGCAAAAAAGTCAAAAATACTTCCACTCAACCCAAATGCGCCATTCTTGGAGGTCTTGGGAAATACATATATCCGCACATCAAGAAAAATAAGCATATTTTCATGCCGGACACCTCAAAAACTGCCGAACTTGGGGCTATATATATGCTACAACAAAATTTATCATTATCTTTTCATCAAATTACCAAAATAAATTAAAGGAGAAATTATGGAAGTCTTAATAATGCCTAATAGAAAGGCAGCAACAAACCTAACCGCAAAACTCATCGCTAACAAAGTTAAAACCAAACCATCATGTGTTCTTGGTCTTGCCACAGGAAGGACAATGGAAGAAGTTTATGATGAACTTGCCGCAATGAAGCTGGATTTCTCAAACTGCACAACATTCAATCTCGACGAATACATCGGCCTTGAATCTACGGACAAAAATTCTTACAGATTTTACATGAATGACCACCTATTCAAAAAAATCAATGTTAAGCTTTACAACACTTATCTTCCTAATGGCATGGCAAAGAACATGAAAGAAGAATGTGAAAAATACGAAAGATTGATGGCTGACCACGGCGGCATAGACATTCAGCTTCTCGGTTTAGGCAAATCCGGACACATTGGATTTAATGAGCCTCTCTCTTCTCTCTTCTCAAGAACAAGAGAAAAAGCGCTTACACACACTACAATCGAGCAGAACAGCCCTATCTTCGACAAACCTGAAGATATGCCAAAAAGAGCTCTGACAATGGGCGTAGGCACAATTCTGGAAGCCAAAAAGATTATCATGCTCGCCACAGGCAAAGACAAAGCTGAAATTCTTGCCAAAGCAGTTGAAGGCCCTATTACCTCAATGATTTCGGCTACAGCTCTGCAACTGCACCCGTCATGCACAGTAATAGTGGACGAAGATGCGGCATCTCTTCTAACTGAAAGAGAGTATTACAGATGGATATTCCAAAACGAACCAGAATGGGAAGCCTTTAGATAAACATAAAATTTAAGGCAAATAGATATGAAACTTAAGGGAATTATTCCTCCTATTGTCACGCCTCTAATCAGCCCTGACGAACTTGATAAAAAAGGTCTTGAAAGACTTATCGAACATGTCATTAAAGGCGGAGTTCACGGAATATTCATTCTTGGAACGACAGGTGAAGCGCCTAGCTTGAGTTACAAACTCAGGCACGAGTTAATAGAAAGAGCCTGCAAGCAGATTGCCGGAAGAGTTCCTGTTATGGTTGGGATAACTGACACTGCGTTTATTGAATCCGTAAATCTTGCCAATTTTGCCAAGAAAAAGGGCGCCGATTCAGTTGTTCTTGCTCCACCTTATTATTTCACAGCAGGGCCTGATGAATTAAGGGAATATATCGCCGACATGATGAAAGAAATAAGCATCCCTCTCTATCTATATAATATGCCAAGCATGACAAAACTCATGCTTGATGCGGACACAGTGCAATTTGCGTCTGAGATTAAAGGCATCAGAGGCATAAAAGATAGTTCCGGAAATATGACCTATTTCCATCTGCTCAAGCACAAACTCAAAGATAAAAAAGATTTCTCTTTCTTTGTCGGGCCAGAGGAAATTCTTGCTGAAGCGCTATTTATCGGCGCTGACGGCGGAGTAAATGGCGGAGCAAACTTCTGTCCTGAACTCTATGTAAATCTTTACAATGCAGCTCAAGCAGGCAACTGGGAACTTGCAAGAGAATTGCAGGAGAAAGTTCTAGATATAAGCGCTGCTATTTACACTGTAGGCAGATTCGGTTCGAGTTACCTTAAAGGAGTAAAATGTGCGCTTTCGCTGCTTGGAATATGCAATGACACATTGGCGCAGCCATTCCGCTCATTTAAAGAGCCTGAAAGGGAAAAGATAAGGACTCGCCTACAGAAAATAGGCCTGCTTAAATAACTACTTCGAAAAGAGGATTTACTTATGAAGAAGAAAATTGCGATATTCTGGCCAGGAGACTACAGAGCAAAACCAAATGAACTAGCTCTGCAGGGAGTTACACAAGCTACTGAACAAATGGAAAAAGCCTTGAAAAAACTCGGACATAGCCCTTACAGAGTAGAAGGTTTTATTACCAAACCACATGAAGCAATTGAAAAAATCAGTCCAATCAATGATCCAATAGTCGGGCTTTACACTCACTGGGTTTATGGCCCTCACACTACAGACGGGGTAGTAGGAAAAGACACGCCGCTACTTCTTGCAAGTAACTTTTCAGGCAGATGGCCTGGCCTTGTCGGGCTATTAAATACAGCCGCCTGCTTAGAATTTGTCGGCAGAAAGGCAAGCAGAGTTTGGACAGACTACGAAAACTGGACAGAAGATTCAGCTTTTATGTACCGCCTTGAAGAATGGTGCAAAACAGGCAATATCCACTATGCCTCTACTCAAGTTAAAAAACCTGGGAAAGTTTCAGAGAAAGCTTCGAAAATAGCTCAGAAAATTGAATCTGAAATAGCCAAGAGACGAATCCTGGCACTAATGCTTGGCGATACATCAATGGGAATGATCAACGGATATTTCGGTTCAAAATTCCTCACAAAAGTAGGGTTCACTGAGCACAAAGTCGACCAGGCATGGATTATTGAAAGAGGGATGAAGGTTACCCAGAAGAGAATTGACGAAGCCTATAAATTCGTATTAAGTAAAGGCGTAAAATTTCATTACGGAGAAAAAGGCGCTGAAGATTTTAATGAAAAAGCTACAAAGGAACAACTTAGAGACTATCTGGCAGTTATAGACATTGTCAGCGAATTCAAGGCTGACTGCGTAGGCTGGCAGTATCAATTGGGGTTAATCGGGCTTCGCCCTCCATCAGACTTCGCCGAAGGGCTTCTAAATTCAGTCTGCAGACCCGAATCAAATGGAGATACGATCGTTGATTCTACTGAAGGCGATCAGGGCAACCTCATTCCTATGGAGCTCATGAAGCGCATTCTCAAGAAGAAAAACCTTCATCAAGCAGTGATGTTCCACGATGTAAGATGGGGCGTCGAACACGAAGGCAGATTTATCTGGATTCTCAATAATTCAGGTTCAGCAGGGGCGTATTCCTACAACCACAAACCTGATTCTCTCGAAGGAGTTCATTCCTACAGGCAGCCTGCCGGATACTTCCCGGTTCCGGGCGGTACATTCACTGGTGAAAGTTTGCCGGGTGAAATCACATGGTCAAGAGCTTACATAATGAATGACGAACTCTATATGGACATCGGAAAAGGCGAAGTCCCGAAACTTGATGAAAAGAAGAAAGAAGAACTCTGGGGCGCTACTACAAGGCAATGGCCTTTCATGGCGGCTGACTTAGGAATCTCCAGAGATACGCTAATGGCCCACTACATGAGTAACCATATAGCAGTAGCTTACGGTAATATACAGGAAGAAATGATCGCATTGTCGCACAAACTTGGTTTTAAAGTCAGAGTATTTGGAAAGAGATAAAAAAATAAAATGGAAAGTCAAAAAGTTCAGATTAAAGATATTAGTTCATTAACTAGAAAAGCCCTAATAAGAGGTCAAATAGATAGAATTGTTCAAACCGGAGGACCTACAATTTTCTTTATTTCAGACGGCACCGGCAACCTCTCTATAAAAGGGTTCATCAAACCCGGAGAAAGGGCTTATCCTGAAATAGTTGAAGGAATGAGTGTTCAGGCACTAGTTGAAATCGGCGAATTCAAAGGTGAAATCGAAGGCGAAATCAGAGCAATCAAGGAATTAACGCCTAAAGAAGTGGATGAACTTCTTATTGCAATGAAGCAGATTGAGCTTGACAGAGCAAAGGTCATAGATATAGGATTTCTGGTCAAAAGCGATATTCTGGAAAAACTCAAAAGCAGATTTATGAAAGCAGCCTTGGAAATAAGGCTTGCCGTTATCCAGAACAGGCCAATTATCATCAGGCATCATAATGACTGCGACGGCTATTCTTCAGGTTTCGCCCTTGAGAGAGCAATTGTGCCGCTGATTATCAAGCAGCACAATTCCCTTAAAGCTCCTTGGGAATTTTTCCAGAGAGCCCCATGCCAGGCGCCATTTTACGAACTTGAAGACTCCATCAGGGATACTGCAAATTCGCTTCGCAATGTAGCTAAATTCTCGAATAAAATGCCTTTAATTGTCATTGCTGACAATGGTTCTTGCGAAGAAGATTTAATGGCAATCAAACAAGGCAAGATACATGGTTCTGATTTCATCGTAGTAGATCACCACGGCTTTGATAAAGATGTAATTTCAGATGAAGTTCTTGCTCACATCAATCCATTTTTAGTCGGCGAGAGCGGTTCATTTATATCTGCGGGAATGCTTTGCGTAGAACTTGCCAGATATATAAATAACGATGTGGAAAATATTATCCAAATAGCCGCAATGAGCGGTTACGCAGATAAAATCGACTTGGCAAATAAAGAAGCAATGGAAAAGTATTTAGAGCTGGCAAACAAAGAAGGCTATACCAAGCAACTGCTCTCTGACATCGGGCTCGTGATAGAGTTTGTTTCTTCCAAGGTCAGATTTATGGAAGTCAGAGAATATGTCGAAGTAGTTTTCGGTCAGCCTAGAGATAAGCAGGAAGAACTTGTCAAGCTTATGGCCCCTTACATCAAAGAGCTTGACAGAAAAGGACTTGCCATCGGAAAAGCCGGCGCAGTTCAGGAAATACTTGGCAATATTACATTGCAGACAATCGAAATCGAAAAATCATTTCCTGGATTCGGTTTCTTTCCAAAACCCGGAAGAGCTGTCAGCTTGATTCACGACAGTTATCAGAAGGAAACAGGAACAAGCGCTTTAGTTACAGCCGGGATTATGAATACAGCCATAACCTTGAGAGCCACTAATGGGGCTAATTTTTCACTTCATGAATTGAAGAAATTCCTGGCAGATAAGTCCCCAAATGCGTTCATTGAAGGTGGCGGCCATAAAAATGCAGGCGCAATAAGTTTCCTTCCTTGCAAAAAAGATGAAGTTGTTAAGTTTTTAAAAGAATTTGTGCTTGGTAGAGCCAATAAATCGTAGAACTTAATTTTGCTGAAAGGATTGTTTCATATGAAAGATTGTTTTCTTGGAATTGATGTCGGGACAGGAAGCGCAAGAGCAGGCATATTCACTTTAGATGGCGCGATGCTCGCTTCGGCAAGCAAGCCAATCAGAATGTGGAAATACGAACAGGATTTTGTCGAACAATCTTCTGAAGATATCTGGAATGCAATCTGCCATTGCGTCAAAGAAGCGATGAAAAAAGCTGAACTTCACAAAGAAAGAATTAAGGGAATAGGCTTTGATGCTACATGCTCTCTCGTGGCTATTGACCACGAAAATCGCCCTGTTTCGGTTAGTAAATCCAACGAAAACGAACAAAATGTAATAGTCTGGATGGATCACAGAGCTATAACCGAGACCAATTTCATAAATTCGACTAAACATAAAGTCCTTGAATATGTCGGCGGTATTATTTCTCCCGAAATGGAAACGCCTAAACTCTTATGGCTCAAGAAGCACAATCTGAAATGCTGGCAAAAAACAGCGAAATTCTTCGACCTTCCCGACTATTTGGTTTACAGAGCAACTGGCAAAGATGTAAGATCATTGTGCTCAACTGTCTGCAAATGGACATATATGGGGCATGTTCATGGCAAGACGCCTGACAGCGTAGGCTCATGGGATGATTCATATTTCCAGAAAATTGGACTAGACGATCTTGTGGCTGAAAACTACAGCAAAATAGGCTCAGTTGTTAGACCTATAGCAGAAAAAGTTGACGGCGGACTAAACAAAAAATCAGCCGAAGAACTTGGTTTAAACGAAGGAACTGCCGTAGGCGTCTCAATTATAGATGCTCATGCTGGCGGAATAGGAATGCTAGGCGCCCTAATCAAAGGCGATGATTCAATTGATTTTTCCAAACGCCTCGCGCTCATCGGCGGGACTTCCAGCTGTCACATGGCTGTTTCCCCCAACCCAAGTTTCGTTCCCGGCGTATGGGGACCATATTTCTCTGCAATGGTTCCAGAAATGTGGCTGTCGGAAGGCGGACAGTCAGCGACAGGCGCGCTTGTTGATCATATAATATTTTCACATTCAAAATCAGCCGAACTCAAAGATGAGTCTGAAAAAACAGAAAAAACCGTTTATGAAATTCTGAATGCAAAACTCGAGCAAATGTCGCACGATACTCAGTTCCCTGCCCAATTAACAAAAGAACTTCATGTCCTGCCTTACTTCCATGGGAACAGGTCTCCAAGAGCAAATCCTACCCTTAGAGGCATGATTTCAGGATTGAAACTTTCAGATTCAATTGAAGACCTAGCTTTGCTTTATTTAGCAACCATTCAAGCAATAGCCTACGGAACACGCCATATTATTGAGGAAATGAATAAAAGCGGTTTTAAAATTGACACTATACTCATATGCGGCGGTGGAACCAAGAATCCGGTTTTCATCAGAGAACACGCCGATATAACACAGTGCCGTTTAGTCCTTTCAAAAGAACCAGAAGCTGTGCTTCTAGGTTCGGCTATACTTGGAGCAGTAGCTTCGGGCGCTGCCTCTTCAGTTCAGGACGGAATGGCAAAAATGTGCAGAGCTGAAAAAATCATTCAGCCTTCAAAAGAGAGAGTCGCCTCCTACCACAATGCCAAGTATAAGATATTCAAAAAAATGTACGAGGACCAGATAAGCTACAATTCTATATTAGTAAACCATTAGAAGATTGTAGATTCTGGTTCCGAATTTTTGATGGTTAAACTAATTCCCCAAACAAACTCATAAAATCAAAAGTCAACATTCAAACAACTTTCAAACTGTTAACTGCCATTTGGATTTCAATTTACCTCAATCAGATAAGATCCGATGTGGAGTAAACCTTAAAATTAAGTTTTTTTTCATAACTTATAGGTTTTAATAATTTGTTAGCTAAAATGATTTTAATCGTGCAATCATAAGTTCAAGAAATAACCTGTTATGCTGAAAGTCAAAACATGCCTGTCAATAACCTGGGATAAAAACTATTTTGTCCACGGTGCTCTCCTGTGCAAAAGAGGCAAGAAGTTCACGCTTCTTGATTTTGCGTTTTCCGATGACAAAAATATTGCTTTCTCACAGAGATTATCAGAAGTCTATAATAAGCTTGATGGATTTAATAGAGAAAGAGTTGTAATTGGAGGATATGTCGCTAATGCTCTTACATTTTCTATAGATATTCCCAATCTTAAACCCACAGAAATCAAGAAATTTCTAGAGTTTGAGATAGGGCGTTATATTCCAGGGAATCTTGAAGATTTCACATGGATTTTCAGACCTGTTATATATCCTGGAGCTGACAAGAGTAAAATTCAGAGGGCTAAAGTTTTCGCCGTTCACAAAAAGACTTATGACCAGGGGGCAAAAGATATGATGGATTCCGCCATCAAATACGATGCCTTTTTATATCCATTCTTTGTCATAGATCCCTTCTATACTGCATTTGATCTATATCTTGAAAGCATTGATGAAAACTTCTATTCTAGCGCCTCAATTGAAGAAGAAGGATGGTTCATGTCTGCAATTCCTAAAAATGGGGCAGCAAGAGAAGCCATAATTGAAGATACTAACTTTGCTTTCCATCGTTTTGAGCCGGTTCTGAAAGAAAACTTGAAATACTACATCCCTGGAATAATTCTCGCGGAATATGCTCTTAACCCGACTTTTAACATTGAAAAGAAACATTTCTTTCCTGTTCCTCCGTTATGCAAACCCAGACGATTTAAAGTCCTTAAACTTGCGACCTTTGCCTTATTTATATTATTTGCCATCTTGACTTCATCCTATATTTTCAGAGAAGCAATTGATAACTACAAAACGATAGGAACTCTTAATAACCAGCTTAAAAGCTTAAAAATAGAATCTGACAATATCAAGAAAAAAATTGCAAAAGAAAAAAAGACCGATGACTTTGTTCAACTCATTTTAACTTCGGAACCCGACGATATTGATGCCATGAGTTTTTTGGACTATCTAAGCAAGGTAACACCAAAAGATGTCTGGGCTAATTATCTTAACACCTATGGCAACAGCGCTAATCTGACAATGCAGACCAATGGAAATTCCGATAGACTTATATCTGAGCTTTATAAATCTACAGATTTCACGCTTCAGAACAGCAGAAAGAACAAATCATCAGATAATTCGGAATACATTTACATAAGTCTGGTTAAAAAAGCGCCGGAGAATTCTACTGAGACTAACCAATGAAAATCAAATTCCCGAAAATAAAACTACCTAAAGCCCTGAGCGAAAATAAGTTCCTCAAAGGGAAGAAAAACTTTGTCGTTCCTATAGCTTGCCTTGTCGGACTTGTTATCGTTCTCTTCATTCTGGAAGAAGCCTTCGGAGTTCTCAGTATTACATTTCATGGTCAAGGTACTATCAAGAAGACCACTAATGAAATTGTAACTCTTCAGAAACAACTCCAGAGAGAGCAGGTATCTTACAAAGAAATACTCGACAAAGAAGCAAAACTAATTGGTCAAAAGCAGCAATACTGGATCACCAAACGAGATGGCGACATTAATCAGAGCTTTCAGGAAAAGATATCAAGCGCGGCCAAGAATGCTAAGGTTGACTTAAGCACTGCAGGTTCTGTCCAAGTTTCAAAAGTAAGCGATGATTTGAGCATGGGCGAAGTCGAAATATCATGTTCTGGCGACATGGAAGGTATCACAAGGTTTCTTTATGCCATGACTTACTCTACTCCTAAAATGTACTGGGAAAGGTTTTCTCTGAGACCTGACAACTACAATAATAAAGGCGTAATTTACATGACCTGCGATGTGAAGTTTATGATAATAAGCAATGATAATATTCTACAACTCTTCGGAATTGGAGCTAATAGATGATAAAAATTATTTATATGGCCTCAATTCCTGTACTGATTATTAT
>JBAXXY010000044.1:0-17642 GCA_037127655.1 Lentisphaerota bacterium | reverse complement strand
GTAAATAAACAATCTAAACTCTCTTGGATATGTCATATTCCTAAATGGTCTTATACAGATAAATTCAAATTCCTTTCTCTCTGCAGCTTCCTTAACTTTATCGCTCAAAACAAGATTATTCCATGCGCTTTGAGCAGAGTGAACAGCGCCCTTTTTACCTGTGAATCTTGGAGTATCGGTAGGAGCTACATTATCAGCAAAAACAAAAGTAGCGCCCGAAAATGCCGATTGGGCTTTTTTAATTCTAGCTGTCAGCGACTCAACTTCGCTTCCATCAGTTATTCCTTTGGCCATCAGCTCAAGATCGGAGTCTTTGAGTTTAACGAATGTCGTTGGGAAAGTATGGTCTGCAAGTGTTGAATACCAAGAAGATACACCATAAATACTTTTTTGTGAATCTGCCATAAGCCTCCTACAATTCTATGCTGTAATAATATTATTTTACTTTGTTTGCGATACTGTTTCTCTTTAGTTGATTGGTAACTACGAACAAGTATATCACAAAGACAATTATAAAAACTGTCGAATATTCCAAGTATTGTGTTTGAACTGATTCAAAAATAGTTCCGATAATAATTGCCGGAAACGATACATATACTGCCAGAACAAAGAAATTTTTTAGTTTATAATTTAAAGTCCCGCCTTTTTCGGTAAAAGCATATATTGCCGCAAAAATCAGGGCGTAGAAAATAACATTGAAGAAAGCTGATATAAAGAACTTAAAGAAAACTATGAAAGATGACCACAAGGCAAAGTCAGCCGTAAAATCAGAGAAAGAATTTGCTTCCTTAAGCATCGCTGCTCCTACGACAGGAATATCCGATTGGATGCAAACTCTTAGCATCAGATTGGTAAATATTTCTAGTTTATCTGAATATTTAATATAACTCTCAAATTGTTCTTTAGGATATATGCTAAGAAATCTAGTGTCGTACTGACTCGAAACAGCCGGGTAAACTACTATTTGTGTGTCATTGAGTTTTAACCACCCGATGACTTTGAATGGAGTCCAGATAAAACCTGACAGGCTCATTTCTGATGGAAATTTGAATTTGTCCAAGCTGGATTGATCTGGCAGATAATCTACGCTCATATAACCGTAGTTAAGGTGTTTTTCTTTGTCTTTCTCAATGCTTGGAAAAATGCCTTTATTATCGACAAGAATATTTCCAAAATTTTTCTGCATAAAAGCGCTTCCAGCTTCAATTTGAGTTTTGAGTCCGGAGTAGCTGACTAATGAGAAAGCCAAAGAGACTAAAATTACTAAAATTAAAAGATGCCAAAGCGTTTTTATAATCTTGAAATTAGCTATTTCAGAAAAGAGAGAAGTTCCTGTACAAACAGAGTAGAGGACAGAGAAAAAGTTTCTTTTATTCATTTTGTAAAATTTTACCTTTTAAGCTTATCGAGCTTTTTTTTAATCTTTGCAAGATCATCGGGCTTTAACCTATCAACGAAGAGTACTCCGTCAAGGTGGTCTATTTCATGCTGGATAATTATAGAAAGCAATCCGCCGCACTCAATATTTATATCCTCGCCATTGAGCATTTTTGCCTTTAAAATCACGCTTTTGAAGCGTTCGACATTAGCATAAATCTTTGGTACGCTTAGACATCCTTCTTCGCGTATTATTGTCTCTTTGCTTGCTCCAAGTATTTCGGGATTTATAAGCGCCAGTGGCATTTGAGGTATAAGATACGCTTCTCCATGAGAAATAGGATTTGAGACTTTGCTTTCTTCAGGTCTGTAATCTATGACAATCAATCTCTTGCTGATACCCAACTGAGGAGCAGCAAGCCCCACGCCTTCCTCTTTAAACATCATTTCAATCATAAGTGAAACGAGACTTTTGAGTCCTGGATTGATTTGAGTTACAGGCAGAGCTTTTTTCCTTAATGCTGAATCACCGTATATTTTAATTTCCATAGGCATTTACTAGGCTTAATAATTTTGCTTTTACTTAAAGATAGCAATAAAAAAGATATTTTTTAGTTCTGCTAGGATAAGAGCAAATAAAAAACCCCCTCAATCTTGCGACAGAGGGGGTAATTGGATTAAATTACTGCTCTAAATTACATAATGCTTCCGAGATCTTTCATGAATTTGAATCTTCTCTGAGCATCCTTTTCAGCTGCAGCATAGAGAGCTTCAGCTTCATCTGGAGCTGTTTTCTTGAGCTGTGCGTAACGACCTTCAGCTCTGATGAATTCCTGGAAGCTTCCGCTTGGATCCTTTGTTTCCCAAATATATGGTTTTTCAAGGGTAGGATTGTAACGGAAGAGTGGGAAGTAACCGCACTCTACAGCTTCTTTTTGGATTGTCTGAGTCTTCATCATATTGATGCCGTGAGCGATACATGGAGCGTAAGCTATGATGATTGAAGGGCCGTTGAATGCTTCAGCTTCCTGGAAAGCTTTCAAGGTCTGGATTCTATTGGCGCCTAGAGCTATTGAAGCTACATATACATTGCCATAGCTCATGCACATAAATCCGAGATTCTTCTTGCCCTGTCTCTTTCCGCCATTTGCAAACTTGGCAACTGCGGCAATCGGAGTTGACTTGGAAGCCTGTCCGCCTGTATTGGAGTAAACTTCTGTGTCAAGCACAAGGATGTTTACATTTTTGCCTTGAGCAACTACATGGTCAAGACCGCCGTAACCGATGTCATTAGCCCAGCCGTCGCCGCCGATAATCCAGATGCTCTTGTCAACGAAATAATCGCCAAGTTCTTTAATAACTTCAAGAGATTTGGTGTTTTCAGGGCAGCATGATTTGCTTTGAGCGATTGCTTTGTCGATAATGGATTTAACTTTATCCTGAGCAGCTATTGCTTCAGCGCCTTTACCGTCCCAGACTTCGAGAGCTTTGGTTAAAGCGTTCTTGCATTCATCACAGCACATTTTAGGGCTGGCAAGGACTTTTTCTACATTCATCTTGAGCTGAGATCTATTGCTGTCAATGCCAAGACGCATTCCGAAACCGAATTCTGCATTGTCTTCAAAGAGGGAGTTAGCAAATGCCGGACCGCGACCAGCCGGAGTTTTGCAATACGGAATTGTCGGGAATGTGCCGCCGTAGATTGATGAGCAACCTGTGGCATTGGCAATCAACATTCTGTCTCCGAAGAGCTGTGAAGCTATTCTTACATAAGGAGTTTCTCCGCAACCTGCGCAGGCGCCTGAGAACTCGAAGAGAGGCTGTTTGAACATTGCGCCCTTTAGAGTCTTTTCGTCAACGCCGTCGAGAACATTTTCCGGTAGTTTGTCGAAGAATTCGTAGTTGACCTTTTCTCCTGCGGCAGTTTCTGCTTCAAGAGTTGAGAATGCGAGAGCTTTTGTTTTTGCAGGACATGTTTCTACGCAAACTCCGCAACCTGTGCAGTCATCAACATAGATTTGAATCTTGTACTGTAGGTTTTTGTCATTCTTTGTGGATGACTTGAGAGTTTTGAATGTGGCTGGAGCTTTTGCCATATTGGCAGCATCAACTTGTTTAGCTCTAACAACAGCGTGAGGACATGCATTTACGCACTGATTACACTGTATGCAGTTTTCTGGAAGCCATTTTGGAATACGAGGACCGATACCGCGTTTTTCAAGTTTCGATGTAGCGGTCGGAACTACTCCGTCAAATGACATCTTGGAAACTGGAATATTATCGCCTTCGAGATGCAAAGTAGGTTTGATAACATCTCTAGCAAATGCAGAAGCATCAGCCTTGATGATAGGAGTAAATACATAAGATTCAGTAATTGTTGCTGGGACTGGAACCTGTTTGAGTTCTGCTGAAACTTTGTCCACGCAGTCAAGGTTCATCTGGACGAGCTTGTCGCCTTTTCTTCCATATGTCTTCTTCAAGTAGTCTTTAACATATTGGATGGCTTCAACTTCAGGAAGTACGCCTGAAATCTTGAAGAAAGCCACTTGCATTACTGTATTGATTCTTGCGCCTAATCCTGCGGCTTCGGAAATCTTAAGAGCATCAATATTATAGAATTTAATCTTCTTCTTGATGATTAATTCCTGAACAGGTCTTGTAAGCTTTCCGAATACTTCTTCTGTGGTGTATTCTGAATTAAGAAGGAATATTCCGCCTTCCTTGATTCCTGAAAGCATATCATAACGGCCGATGTAAGCAGAATTGTGACATGCCACGAAAGTTGGATTTGTTACAAGGTATTCGCTCTGGATCTTGCCTTTGCCGAAACGAAGGTGAGATACTGTGATGCCGTAGGATTTCTTGGAGTCGTAAACGAAGTACCCTTGAGCATTCATGTCTGTGTGATCGCCGATGATCTTGATTGAGCTCTTGTTAGCTCCGACTGTTCCGTCTGAACCCAAACCCCAGAACATGCATCCGATAACATCAGAAGCTTCTGCATTGATGTGTTCTTTTACAGGAATAGAAAGATGACTTACATCGTCTTCGATACCGACTGTGAACCCATGTTTGCAAGCGGCATCGAGATAATCGAATACTGCTTTAACATGAGAAGGTGTGAATTCCTTGCTGGAAAGACCATAACGGCCGCCGATTACATTGATTCCGCTTCTTCCGCACTGAGAGAGAGCTGTAATTACATCCTGGTAGAGAGGTTCGCCGAGTGATCCAGGTTCTTTTGTTCTGTCGAGAACTGCGATTTTCTTGACTGAAGCAGGTATTGCATCGATAAATGCCTTTGCAGAGAAAGGTCTGTAGAGACGAACTTTGATTGCACCGACTTTTTCGCCTTTGGCAGCTAGGTAATTAATAGTTTCTTCAATAGTTTCGCATGAAGACCCCATAGCTATAACTATCTTGGTAGCATCTTTTGCCCCGACATAATCAAAAAGATGATACTGTCTATTAATCTTCTTTGCAAGTTTGTCCATGTAGCTCTGAACTATTCCTGGAACAGCCGCATAATGATTATTAATAGTTTCTCTTCCCTGGAAATACACATCAGGGTTTTGAGCAGCGACTCTGGCCATCGGAGCTTCTGGGCGAAGAGCTCTCTTACGGAAAGCATCTACGAATTTCTGGTCAAGAAGTTCTCTCATTATAGCGTAGTCGATTTCTTCGACTTTCTGTATTTCATGAGAAGTACGGAAACCGTCAAAGAATGAAAGGAACGGAACGCATGATTCCATTGTGGATAAATGACTTACTGTAGCAAGGTCCATTTCTTCCTGAATTGAACCTGCTGCCATCATTGCAAAACCTGTATTTCTGCATCCCATCACATCAGAGTGGTCTCCGAAAATTGAGAGAGACTGGCATGCAACAGAGCGAGCTGATACATGGAATACTGTAGGCAGCATTTCCCCTGCGACTTTGTGCATGATAGGAATCATCAGGAGCAAACCTTGAGAAGCTGTGAATGTAGTTGTTAGCGAACCAGCTACTAATGAACCGTGAACTGCGCCTGCGGCTCCGGCTTCAGACTGCATTTCAGATACAATGACTTCTGTGCCGAAGATATTCTTGCGCTTGTCATTAGCCCACTGCTCTGCCATTTCACCCATGTCCGATGATGGAGTAATTGGATAGATAGCGGCCACTTCGCTGAAAGCGTATGCCACATGAGAGGCGGCCTGATTACCGATAATTGTTACTTTTTTACCCATTGAAACCTCCTGAGTATATTGTTTAGTTTTTTATGAAACTTTATTGAACAGTAATTCTCATTTTATCCTAGTCTTCATTTTTTTGTACAGTAGCAGATTAAACTTTAGTCATATTTCTAAAAACAGGCACAATAAAGCCTGCTTTAAATCATTGAATAATCTAGCATTTTTTGAAATATGCGTTCTTGATCCATCCCCAATTTAATAGTAAATGCAGTATTATGACAATAATTAAGAGTATCGCCCCACGCTCATGGAGTAATTCAAAAAGAGGCTTACCTATTTCCTTTTTGAAAAAGCCGGATAAAAATTGATTGATAATTAAAAGCGCTAAAATGATGTTTGTGATTCGAAGTATTTTTTGCTTCATATATTGTTCCTAATTTTTAGTTTTGAATATTCAGTCTAACTGACTTAATGGTTTTAACAATAAAAAAGATTATAATTCTGCAATACTTAGCTGCATGCTATTCATAAGGAATAAATAGATATGGATCAACTCAAAAAAAAGAGCGGGCAAAATTATTTTGAGAAGAAAACAAGGTATGGATATTTCCATACTTACGAAGAGTTTAACATTGATGGATATCCAAGGAAGTTGAAACTGCTTCTGCCCCCCGAGTATGAAAACACCAAAAAACATTTTCCTGTAGTTTATATGAACGACGGTAATACTGTCTTTGACTCAGAAGGCTTAAGTCCATGGTCATGGAATGTGCATAAGTCCTTAAGCCGGCTAATTAAGCATAATCTTATTGAGAGCGTAATAATCGTAGCTGTGTATCCCATCGACAGGAATTATGAATACCTGAGCGTAAAAAATTACCATGAATACTCTGGCGAAATAGTTCATGGCTGCGGTGGGCTTAAAGACTATGCCAATTACCTTGCCTGCTCGTTAAAACCTTTTATAGATGCAAATTATCGGACAAATCCTTCTTGTGAGAAAACCTCAATAGTAGGTTCGTCTTTCGGAGCTATAGCGTCTTTATATATTTCCTGTGTGCACAGCGATCAATTTGGGCATGCCGGAGTGCTTTCCCCTGCATTTTTTGAAATTTTGAATCAAAAAATCAGAATTGAGAATAATGCATACATAAAAGAAATCGCAAAAGCTATCACAAAAACTAAAAACAAACCTGTTTTATGGATTGATTGGGGCGAAGATGAAGGACTAGATGAACCTGAAGTAGCATACTTAAGCAAGAAAGTGGTAAAATTATTTAAAAATAAATTAGGTTTTGAAACAGGTAAAAATTTATTTTATTTTAAGGATAAATATGGCACTCATGATGAGCGAGCCTGGGAATACCGGTTTAAAATATTTCTGGAAACATTATACAAAATTGACCCTTCAGCTAAATAAACTTTGAATAAAATGAGACCAATCAGCGAAAAACGAAAGTTAAAAGAGGCTAGAAGGCATTTACTATATTTGACTAGAGATACGAGGCAGAAGATTTATATTCTGGCCCTTAATTTTGCTATTCAGGTCTTCAGAATCATATTCAAAATTACTTTTGTTTCACGCATTGCCTATAAGCACGCGCATGACTTGAAGCTCACCGAACACAAGTTTTACTTCGAGAGTCTGCCTTTAGAGTTTGACGGGTACAAAATTTTATTCCTTACAGATATTCATGCCGATAAAGTTCAAAATATTGAAGCTAGATTGCTGGAAATAATTGATAGGGTCGAATTCGATATCTGTACCTTGGGAGGAGATTATGCTCACCGCTATAAAGGTAAAAATATTCAGATAGTTAAAAATTTTGCATCGAACTTGATTGCCCGTATAAAGTTTAAGGGCAAGGAAATCTACGGAATTCTTGGAAACCACGACATATATGCTTTCGGGCAGTTTTTAGAAGAATCAGGAGTAAAAATGCTCATCAATGAATCAGTTAAAATCGAAAAGAACAAAGCCTGCATTTATTTGTCAGGAATAGACGACGCCAGCTATTACCGTACACACGATTTTTATTCATGTGAAGAAGGTATAGACACAGTCAACCCTTTTAAAATACTTCTCTCTCATACTCCAGATACATATAAACAAGCAGATAAATTCCATTATTTGCTCTCTCTTAACGGGCACACTCATGGCGGTCAAATATGCCTGCCCGGTGGAATTCCTGTAGTTACTAACACAAAAGCGCCAAGGAGAATGGCTAAAGGCTACTGGAAGTTCAAAGGTCTTCAAGGAATTACATCTAATGGAATAGGGTGCAGCGGTTTTACCGGAAGGCTTTTCTGCCCGCCCGAAGTTATCACAATTACTCTCAAAAGAGCATCTGAATAATTGAGATATTAATGAATATTATAAGTGGCGGAGAGATAGGGATTTGAACCCTAGGATGATTAAAAATCATCAATAGTTTTCGAGACTATCCCGTTCGACCGCTCCGGCATCTCTCCTTAAGTGTGCAGAATTAAGCAAAATACATCTGCTAAATATTTATTTCAATAGAGAATATACTCATAGTATTGATTGTATTCACCTTGCATGGCTGTTCCTATTTTAAGCGAAATGATCAGTTCTCTTTCATAGGCGCCATCTCCTGCTGAGGCATTGAGAATGATGGTATAGCTTCCTGAATCCTGAAAGGAGAATTTCTGCCTAAGGACTGACATATACTTTTGGTCAATGAAGTCATACAGTGATAAATTAGGGCTTTGGAACCACCTTTCTCTTCCATTAACGATGTACTGAGCATCCTGATCGGAATAATTGCACAAAGCTCTTATCAAAAGTTTACTTGCAGAGAAAAAATTGACTTGATTAACATAAAAATCTGGCGCAATAATATCAAATATTGATAGCTGCCCGTTTCCATCCGGAGCAAAGAAATCCTCAGAACCTGGAATCCATAGAACCTCATCTCTATACTGCATCTGCCCGTTTCTTGGAAGCGGGGAAAGCCCGAGATTATTGTAATCGGCTTTGCTCATGCCATTGATGCTATGCCCGGCGCCTGTTCCGATATAATCACTGAAACGATCAATAAAAACTTTAAACTCATTATACAATCCAGGGGTATCTGTATAGACCTGTTGGAGCTGTTTAAGTGAATTGGATCCCTGTCCTCCAGAGATATTTAAACCTGAACTCATGTCGTATATTCTGGCGGTAACTTGAGCGTCATAGTATGGAACAGCCACAGGACTGCCATTTGCCACATATTTGCTCACGCCTGTATTATCGTTGGCTATGCTGTCGAATCTTTTGAGCGCATTTGAGTTTGGGTGAGCTTTCTTATCATCCATCATAAGCCATTGCAGTCTTGAAGCGGCGCCTTCTGCGAGATAACCGGAAATTATTCGGTCAGATTCGATTTTAACTTTTCGCGAAGAATATTGAGAAATGACTACGACAGTCGAGACAATCATCGACATTAAAAGCAAAAATGATAATACGACTATTAGGGCTACCCCCCTCTCAAACTGATGATTTCGGATTTCGGATTTCGGATTTGGAGGTTTAATCATAAGAGCCTCCTCCGCTGTATCTATTACCCAGAGATTCAAATTGTCCGGAACCTGCCGTCCGCCTGAGCCATTGCTCTGAACTGCCATCTTTCCAGTCAACTCTTATTTGAATAGCCAGCGGAATATTCATATTATTCTGCGTATTCCATCTATTCTGCCAAACTATTTGATTATTCACCTTGTCCGCATACTGGATGTTGATGCTGTTAACTCCTGTGGCAAGAACTTCCTTGTCTGCTGAATTAATAGTCGAAGCATCCCAAGGAAGAATAGGAATCTTCCTATAAGCCGCAATTAGCTGGCCTCTGTCCAGATAGAATTGAATGAACCTGATACCGCCGTCATTTGCATCAACTACTCTGTGCAAATAGGCAAATGAGACTCTATTGGGCTCGCCGATGAATAATGACCTGTTCGTCTTTGACTGATCGGGCCACTGAAAAGGAACAGCATTCCTGATAGAAAAGGTAAAAACTCTCTCCAACACCTGAAGAGACATAAGCGAGTCGCTTTTACTTGAAACTTTCCGCAAACTTTGCTGGATAGTAAACATTCCTGACCCCAAAATCATCATCATCACCGTGAAGATGAACATGGCGCATACCATCTCAAGGAGAGTGAATGCTGATAGTTTTCGTTTACTTTTGAAAGATTTCATTTTTAAATATTTTATCTACTTTTACCTGGCTGATTATTTGTCCATTCGGGCCTCTGACTGAAATGTCATAAGTGGAAAGTTTCCAGTTCCCTCCTGCATTTGCCGAAACACCCTGAATATTTGCACAATCGCTGATTCTGCATGAAGTGTTATATCCTCTATAGGGGAAGATGTCGGGCGGGATTTGTTTTTCCCCGCAAAGGAGGTAATATTCGGCGGCCTGAGCAAGCATGTGCTGAGCGTACCAACTATCGTAGGCCCTGTCCATTCTTCTTTTTGAAAAAGAAATTATGGACATTGCGCTAAGTATCCCCATAGCAAGAATTGCCAGAGCAATAACTACCTCTACCAGAGTAAAAAATCTATTGCATTTGATTTTGTTAATCATTTGTTTTTATGGTGGGCATACCGGTAAGCTTGGAAAGTTTTAAGACTGCAGTATGACCCTTAAATGAAAAATTCATATCCGGCCCGCTTGATGAACCGTCAGAGAAGAAGACAAACTGTTTATTGTCAGGAGAATGGTTGTTAAATGAAACATCGATAAATGGCGGTATGCGATAACTTAAATAACTTACTCTTCTTTTTAGTTCATTGTCTTTAGGGTACAAAATGCCATTATCATAAACTATAACAACTTGTCTGCCGGTAAGCTCTGATTGATTAGATGCTTCATCCAGAACATTTGAGATATTTGAAAGAGCATTCTTAAATGAAAGATAGGCAGGGACTTTGCCAACCCTGCCTATAATAATACCAACCAAAAGAGCCGATATTGCCATTACGCATATAAGCTCAAGAAGAGTGAAACTTCTTCTGATGTTTTTAGTTTGACCAGTTGCCAATGACTCCATCACTAGTCGAACCTCCGCCAGGGCCAGCTTCACCGTAACTGTATAGATCGTAATCTCCATATTTGCCGGGCATTACAAATACATAATCATTGCCCCATGGATCGGGCGGAATTTTACTTGCCTGAAGGTAAGGTCCATTCCATTTCTTGGCGCCTGAGCCATTAGTAAGAAGATCGTTAAGACTTCTTGGGAGTTTGCCTGTGTCGAGTCTGTAATCATCGACAGCCTGGCCTAAGAGTGAGATCTGAGTTTTGCAAGCATTGATTCTGGCCGTTTTTACATGCTTGAAGTACATGGGAGTAACGATAGCTGCCAGTAATGCTATGATGGCAATTACCACTACCATTTCCATAAGAGTGAAAAATCTTGTTTTTTTTCTTTTTAACATAAGACGCCTCCTTTGTTATTATTTAAATATTGTTCATTTCCATTATTGCCAGGAATATTGATATAACCACAGTCAGTACCACGACTGCAAGAAAAAGTATACAGGCAGGCTCGAAAAGAGCGAGCAGCCTTTTGATTTTGAGTTTCATATCTTTTTCGAGTTGTTCTGCTACATCTCCAAGCATTTCCCCCATATTTCCGGATTCTTCGCCGATCTCAAGCATCTGCAGGACTATTCTTGGCATATAAGAAGATTTGGAAAGCGCTTTTGAGAGTTTTTTGCCTCCTTTGAGGTCAGCATTTATATTAACCAACGATAGTTTCAGTTCTTTATTTTCCAGAACTTTAGAGGCAATATTAACAGTGCTTATCAGGTGAACATTATTTTTGATTAGCACTGCCAGAGTTTTTGTGAATCTGCCGATTTCCATTACATTTATAATGCCGCCTATGAGTGGAAGTTTCAGCATTTTCCTATCCCACCAGACTCGACCTTTCTCATCTCTTCTTACTTTTATGACAGTAAAAGAGATTCCGGCAATGAGAATTAGCCAGAGCCACCAGAAACCAGTCATGATATTACTGATCCATACCATTATCTGGGTAGGCAGAGGCAGAGTTTTGCCCATATCGAAAAATATTTTGGTAAATCTGGGGACAAATACTGTAAAAAGAAGAACTATAACAATGAATGTGACAAATATAATTATGGCAGGGTAAATCGAACTTGTGACCATGAATTCAGTCGTTTCTTTCTTGTAGTCAAGAAAGTGTTTTAGCTCAATCATAACCTCTATTAAAGCTCCTGATTCTTCGCCTGCTTCAATAAGGTTAGCGCAGATTGAGGGAAAATATTCGGGTTTTGCTCTGACAAGTTCGGATAATTTCTTGCCTTCGTTGAGCCCTCTTTTCAGACTTTGGATAATTTCTTTCTGATTCTTATCTTCTGTACCGTCAGCCATTATTCCCAAGGCTCGATGCAGCTGGATATGGGCTTTGAGAAGAGGGACTAATCTATCTATAAACTGATAAACATTAAAAGAAGCTTTCCTCTTGAAGATACCTTTTCCTTTAGAACCTACAGAACCGCCTTCACCATAGCTTTCAAGCGGGTTTAATCCTCTGCCTCTGAGTCTTTTTAAGGATTCCTGAGCATTTTCGGCTTCAATGGAAATCTCAATGACTTTACCCGTTTTGTCAGAGGCTTTGTACCTATACATTCCCATAATTAATTAAATCCTAAAATCGAATATCTAAATCCGAAACCCTGAAAACAAAATAATTCAACTCAAAACTTCACGGGCAAGATGCCCGTGCTACATTCTATTCTTCTTTCTTTGCGGCAATATGCACTTCTGCTTCCGTAGTCAAACCCATACTGGCTTTCACTCTTCCATCTTCTTCAAGCGGTATCATGCCATTCTTGACAGCTATACTATTTAGAACAGAGTTATCTGTTTTTTTATTTATCGCCTTTCGGATTTCTTCGTCAATGAGAAGCAATTCCATAATTGCAAGCCGGCCTTTAAATCCAGACGAATTACAGGTTTTGCATTTAACGCTTGGATCCGTGGCGCTTTTGCCTTGGCAATCTTTGCATATTCTTCTAACTAACCTTTGAGATAGAACAGCTATCAGAGAAGAAGAGATTAAAAAGCCTTCGACACCCATATCAAGCAGTCGGCTTATTGCTCCTACGGCATCATTTGTGTGCAGCGTACTCAAAACTAAGTGCCCGGTGAGCGCCGCATTGATGGCAATATCAGCTGTTTCCCTATCTCTTATTTCTCCTACGAGGATGATGTCAGGGTCCTGCCTGACAATATTTCTTAACCCACTTGAAAAATTAAGCCCGATTTTTGGGTTAACCTGCATTTGGGAGAGTCGCGGAATCCTGTACTCAACTGGGTCTTCAATAGTTATTATTTTGACATCAGGGGTATTAAGCTGGGACATAATGCTGTAGAGAGTCGTAGTCTTCCCGCTACCTGTAGGGCCTACCACAAGGATTATTCCGTGAGGAAGCGTAATTATGCTTTCAAATCTTTTACGCATTCCATCAAGCATACCGGTATTTTTGAGGTTAAAGTCCATGCCGTCTTTTTTCAATAAACGAAGGACTATGCTTTCTCCGCTCAGTGTCGGGATAGTATTTATACGGACATCTATGTCGCTTTTGCCAAGCTGGATATTGGTTCTGCCGTCCTGAGGGAGTCGGCTTTCTGCTATATTCAGACCGCCGACAAGCTTGATTCTGGAAGCCACAGCGGGGAACTGATTGATTGAACCTGACATAAACTCTGTGAGATTACCGTCAATTCTAAAGCGGATTATATATTTATTTTCTTCAGGCTCCACATGGATATCACTTGCATTCATCTCGACTGCACGGGAGAAAACTTCATTAATCAACCGCACAATCTTGGCTTCGGTTGCCATATTCATTAAAGCTTCCTCGCTGTCTGCAGGCCCTAAACTCTGATCATCATCATCGGGTTCTTTATTGTATGTTTCCTGAATCAGCCTCTCTAGGACGCTTCTTCTTGTATAGGTAAATGTAGTGTCAAGATTGTAGAGCTGCTTAAAAAGGTATGAGATGCTATCGAGTCTGTATGGGCAGCTTAATATGAGTTCAACTGATTTTTCATCCCATTTGAATGGAATGAAACAGTAATTTTCCAGGTAGTCCAGCGACATTTTTGGAAACTGCTCGACATTAACAAGCTCATCTTCTTCCCTAATACCGATGCCAGTAACTCTGGAATAAGTTCTTATAAGTTCTGCTTCGGGAATAGTTCCCCTGCTGCAGAGTTCCCAATCAAGTTTTTCGCGCTCTTTAGACGAAATATCCAAAGGGTATGCCTCGTAGAATTTGGCAAATTCTTTTGAGAAATCATTTAATGACTTAAGAAAATTCATAGTATTAAGAAGTTATGTGATCAATCGCCTTTTATGTATAGTTTATTTGAGTCCTCTGCCTGCATTACTTCCGAATTATCCATGGCATCCTTCGAGAAGCCATCCTTGATTAGCTTAACGCTGTTCTGATACCTTTCGGTCATCTTTTCCAGGTCGCTTGTTTTTGTAACAATATTGGCCGTAACCATTACAAGCATTTCAGCTCTTGTTTTTTTAATCGAAGTGCTACCTACCATTCGATTAAGAAGAGGTATGTTACTTATGAAAGGAACTGTGTCCAGACTGTCAGTAGTGTCATTTTTTACAAGGCCTCCAATAACAATCGTGCCCCCGTCAGGAACATTCATTACAGTACTGAGGATTTCCTGAGTGATTGTCGGGTTTGGTCCAGTGTCAGTTTTAGTCGCATTATCAATTTTTGATGAAGTTTGGCTAAACTCAAGATTAATCAGCCCACCCTTTGTGATGTGAGGAGTCATTTTGATAATTATCCCTACATCTTTATAGTCGTATGAGCTAGTAGTGCCGTTGTTATTGGTTGATGATCCAGTCTGAATTGAGACAGACTGTCCAATTGAAATTGAAGCGGCAGAATTGCTCTGTACCAGAATTTCAGGTTTGGCAAGCGTGGTTACTTTTTTATCAGTCTGCAAAGCATGGAAAGTGGCATCAGCATTTTTTGAATTAAGAACCCATGATGCTCCATCGCTTGCGCCAGTAGCACCAGCGGGGAATTTATCGCCTAATCCATAGTCCGTACCCTGTGTGCTGCTTCCAGTTTTAAATACACCCTGGATGCCGATATCAAGATCATTTTCGAAAGTAATATCAGCTACTGTCACGGAGAGAAGCGCCTGGGCAGGCATAGTGTCAATTCTATCCAAGAGAGCTTTTACGACAGCATAAGCTCTTGGAGTGCATCTTATAACCAATCTTTGATTCTTGGCATCAGCCATAACTTTCATCGGAGAGTTATATATGCTTGTCGAATTTTGATTATTTCCACCTTGTCCGCTGCCTCCCTGATTGCCCTGTTGAGTATTCTGGCTTGTTACCTGAGTTACATCATAAGCAGTTGCTCTCATAGATAATCCACCGGACCCGCCGCCGCTTGATCCACCGCCGCTTGAACTTCCGCCTCCAGGTGAACTGCCCCCTATACCGCCTGAACTGGAAGTCCCTCCAGTCGCGCTATTCTGAGTTGACTGAGCTGGAGTCAGAGTAGCGCCAGTAACATTAAAAATAATTGACATGGTTTGAATCAGGTCATCAGCACTTGCATTCATAATATTGTAAATAAATATCTGATCCTGGTCACCTACATCGCTTCTATCAAGAACATCAACCCATTTTTTAACTTCACTAAGAACTTCATCATTTGCGGCAGACACCACAAGAAGCTGTAGCCTGTCTATAGCCTGAAGATTTATAGCTCCAATGTTGTCTGTATCTGCTGAAGCTGATTTTGATGGTGGTGGCGAACTATATCCCGATCCCGTATTGTTGTTATCAGGCGGATTATATTCGACAGGAAATCCGAGAACAGGGAGCACTTTGGCCAATTCGGCAGCAATTGCGCTAGGAGCGATATTTGAGCATTTAACAACGGCTCTAGGCCAGGAATGCTTATTGCTTACATCAAGCATATTTATGATTGAGCGAATTTTAGGCATATTGCTGGGAAGCTCTACTATCATTAGTGAATTCTGGTCTGCAACATCAATGATTACAGCTCCATTAGTCAAGAAGGGTTTAATTTGCTGGGCAAGATTGGTTGACTTAATATTCTTCAACCTGAAGAGAATGACGCTTACATTAGACTGATATCTTTCTCCACCGCTGACAATTCTCTCCTGTGTCATAGCGCTCAGAGGGAGGATATGAACTACTCCGTCTTGTACAGAGCAATACGCTCCGCTGAAAACCAGAACCTGTTCAAATATCTGCCACACATCTTCTTTGGAGAGATTTGAGTCAACTGACATAGTTACTACGCCTTTGACTGTAGGGTCAAGATAGAAATTGAAATCAAGGATTTTTGCAAAAGTAGGCACGACTTCTTCTATCGGCGCGACATTAAAACTGATAGTTACATGATTTTCATCTTTAAAGTCTTTTTGTTTTTCTGCGAAATAAGTATAGAACGGTGCTTCCGCGCCGGATGGTATATTCGAAACTGACTGATCGTCTAACCCGTCAATATCAGATTCAGAAACACTATGTCCAGTCATTGCGACTGGTTTAACTTTCTGCTGAGCAGCATCAACTGAATCTTTCTTTACCTCAACAGGAACAATAGGCTGCTCTGTAAAATTATTGGGATTATCCTTTTTGTTTTCAGGAAGAGAATCATCAATAGGCGTATTGCAGGAAATAAGCATAGAAAATAAAGTTATAGATAAAACCCAAAATATCCTCTTCTTTAGAACAGGACATAGGCGAGCGCAGAATTTTTTAACCATAGTTGTCAGATATTCTCCTAAATATTGATAATTAACTAATTATAAATTAAAGCGAAATTGCTTCTACATTTTCCCTGGCAGGAACAGCAGTAGCTTTGCTATTGTTGACTTTCAATAAACCGATTTTGTTATTTAAATTTTTTGTGTCTGCTTGAATCAAAGTAAGCTTATTGTTCACTGCTTCGAGGTTTTTTGTATTTTCTTCATGATTGGCCACCAGCCATTTTTTAAAGAAAGCATTATCAGTCGGTATCTGAGATATGGTTTTTGTCTGATCAAGGTTCAAGGAATAGACTTTCTGCAGCGCTTCGTATCGGATATTAGCGCTCTCTTCTGCAGCTAAAGTTTCTTTTTGTACCATTGACCTAAGTGATAGCAATTCACTTTCAAATCTATTTTGAGCCTGTTTTAAACTGTCCATTTTGCCGTTAATGTATATGCATAGATATAAAAGATTTATAATTATTATGACAAGCAGTACATATTGAATATTATTCTTTAACCCTTCTGTAAGAGTTGTAACAGTCTTTCCTTTAAATAAATTTGATTTAGGCATTTTTAATTCCCTTTTTATCTATAAATATATTAGTTAATATGAACCTTGTTTTGAGTCAGGAGCATTCCTGATAACCACGCTGGAAGAATTTGTTCCGCTTGAAGAAGAGCCGCCCGCGCCTTTCTTGCCAGAGTCAATTATTTTTACCTGCTGTTGAACATTATTTCTCTGTGCTTCAGCTAGTCTTTTTCCGCTATTTTCATCAGCAAATTCCAAGTTTAATGTTACAGAACCATCTCCGCCCTGGAGTACTACTGAATCTTTTGCTACTGATTTTAGCATAAAACCATTTGGAAGTCTTTCGCCCACAAGAAAAACCATTTTAGGGTTCAGTGGAGGTTGTTGAGCTGAATTTCCGTAAGGAGTCTGAGCTCCTCCCTGCGGTCCGCCGTATGGTCGCCCACCAGCTGAAGGCAAATTACTCATAAGGAAAATTCCACCTGACACATCGCCATTTTCAAAGACTCCAAGCAATGTGACATCTTTTAACGAAGCTGAAGTTGCTCCCCCTTCAGAGGCTAGAGCTCTTGCGGGATCAAAAATATTATTTTTCCATATACCGCTTGGGATTGGAGGATTTGACATATAAGATGAAGACTCGGATGAGCCAGGAGCAGGGCTATCTTTAATCAGTGTTTCTGTAGTTCTGGACATTTCCTGATTAATAATTGGCGAGATGTATGTAATATGTAAAATAGCGAATATTAATAT
>JBAXXY010000043.1:0-18780 GCA_037127655.1 Lentisphaerota bacterium | reverse complement strand
ATGTATATACTGCGCTGACAATTAACAAGACTAATGACAAGCTTTTATATTATCTGAATACTGCAGAGAAAATTAAGAAGGTTCTGGTTGACAAGCTTTGGGATAAAGATAAAAAATATCTCATGAATCAGCTTACCGGCGATAAGATGGATGAACATTACTACATAGGTTCGCTGCTTGCTCCTGTTTATGGTTTGCTCGACAAGGAAAAATCTACTCAACTTCTCAACACAGCGGACCAGGTACTTATGGATAAAAAACTTGGTATGCGTGTAGCTATGCCTAAAGATTTTGACAAACTCGAAGACACATATTCGTTTGTTAATCATGAAGAAGGTATGACTGGGTATTATTTCAATGGCGCCATTTGGCCGCAAGGAAATATCTGGTATGCCGTAAGCCTTATATCCAATGGACAACTGAACAAGGCTGAAGAAATCATCAAGGGATACATCACTATTGATGGGATAAAAAATAGCCCGAATGGTACGCCTTCATTCTACGAAACAAGAATTACCGACGAAAACTCTCCTGAGTACGGCCAAATAGACAAACCCTCTTTCTTGTGGCAAGGCGGCTGGTATTTTTATATATTATATGAGTTGGCCGGAATGAGAGAAAGCCCATGGAATATTTATTTCGTTCCTGAACTTCCAGATAATCTCGAAGGTGTAAAGTACAAAGTTACGCTTCTTGGGGACTTATGTGCCGTAGTTAATAAAGGAAAAGGAAATTTCTTTAAACAAATAATAATAGACGGACAGTTAGTTAATTCAGCGGTAATAACAGTGCCCGCAAAAGAGATTACTCTTGTTCGAGGAATACCGGAACAACCCTATCTGGCTGAAGCTTCCTGTATAGTAAAAAGTGTTAGCTACAAAGAAAACAGCCTGATCATTGAACTATCAGGAGTCAAAGATGAAAGCGCTTCTTTAAAGATAATTTCTCCTCTTGAACTAAGTTCTGTTACTGTGAATGAACTGAAGATAGATAGCAGCTCTATTGCTTCTGAAAAAACTGATGGAGTCCACACTTACACTGTGACTCTAAAACTCGATTCAATGAAAAATATAATTCTTATAAATTTTAAAATAAAAGGCGAATGAACTTATGAGAAAACTAATTGCATTATGTTTTTTTGTGGCAATTGTCTCATGCTATGGATGCAATGCTGCAAACCAACCCCTTTCTGAAAACTTAAAAACTCAAACAAGTATTGTCAACCCGGCTCATCTGGACTTTCTATGCCAAAATGTGAAACTTCTAAATGGCAAGGACTCAGTGCTTGTTCATATTTATTGCGACTATCCATACGATAAGTGGACTGAGGCGCCAGGCGAAGGAATCTCCTGTATTGACGATGTGGCAAGAGCTGGAATATTCTACGAATCCTACTACAAAACTACAGGCAACGAAGTATATCTAGACAGGATTAAAAGGATGGCAGAGTTTGTACTCTATCTGCATGCCGAAAATGGGTATTTCTACAACTTCGTTTATGAAGACCTTTCCATAAATAAAGATGGCGTTACAAGCAAGGCTGAACCAAACTGGTGGACATGGCGCGCAATGTGTTTTCTAGGTTACATCTATCCATTGATGGAACAAAAAGACGCTGCACTTGCTGAAAGAATCAAAACGGCTCTGAAATTAACTGTCGCTACAGTTAAAAAAGATATAAAACTCGAAGGCAATGTCGAAACAATTAACGGAATAAATGTCGCCACATGGCTGCCTGGCAATGCCGCAGACCAGTCAGCTCTGATTCTGATGGCGCTTTGTTTATATCACAAAAACATTGAGCAGGACTCTGCCCTTGAACCTATGATAGCCCGAATTGCTGATGGGTTAACTATCATGCAAATTGATGATAAGAACGCAGAAACTTACGGCGTTCTCTACTGTTGGGAAAATATCTGGCACGGATGGGGAAACAATCAATCTTATGCCCTTCTCATGGCAGGGAAAGAGCTCAAAAATGACAAATATACAAAATCAGCCCTTCTTGAAGTTAACCATTTCCAAAAATACCTAATGAGTGTCGATTACCTCAAAGAATTCAGCCTCAAGAAAGAAAATGGAGTTGTGTCTTTCATTGATTCAAAAAAATATGAACAAATTGCATATGCAATGAGACCTATGATCCTCTCTTGCCTCGAAGCATATAGCCAGACGGGTGATAAGAAATATGCAGATCAAGCAGTAGAGCTTGCCAAATGGTTCTTCGGCAGTAACCCTGCAAAGGTTCAGATGTACGACCCGAAAACAGGTATAATGTTTGACGGCATCGATGGAACAGACAAATACAATAAAAATTCCGGAGCTGAGTCCACTATTGAATGTCTAATATCTCTTCAGGCTATCGAGATCTGTCCTCCTGCATCAGCAGAGCTTCAAAAGTATCTGAACTCATTAGGAGCAAAGTAATAATTTTTCGAACAACTATCAACAGTCAACAAACAACTATAATAACTATGATAAAAAGACATGAAAAAAATCCTTTGATTTCCCCAAAGGATCTCAAACCCACTAGGCCAGACTTCAAGATTGAGTGTACATTTAATGCTGGGGTAACTGAATTTAACGGCGAAATTATTCTTTTAGTAAGGGTAGCCGAGAGCGTCATTTCCAGCGATAAGAATATCATTAAAGTCCCTCTTCTTGAGGAAAGAAACGGAAAATGTGAGCTTGTAATCAGGGATTTTGACAGAAATGATCCTAAATACAATTTCTCTGACACAAGATGCATCTCAGAGAAAAAAGACCCTTTCAAAGTTTTTCTTACCTCACTCTCCCACTTGAGATTGGCAAGAAGTTCAAACGGCGTTGACTTCAAAATAGATGACAAACCATTCCTCTACCCTTCAACCAAATATGAAGCCTTTGGCACTGAAGACCCGAGAATTACTCACATAGACGGCAAATACTACATAAACTATTCAGCTGTATCATCTCTAGGTATAACTACAGCTCTGGCTGTAACAACAGACTTTAAGTCAGTTGAAAGGCTCGGAATTATATTCGAACCCGATAACCGTGATGTGTGTTTCTTCCCTGAAAAAGTTAATGGCAAATATCTAGCCCTTCACAGACCTGCCCAGAGATATATCGGCAAACCTGAAATGTGGCTCGGTAAGTCTGACAATCTGATGTACTGGGGCGACCATAGCCATTTCCTTGGAAGTTCAAATGATATTTGGGACAAACAGAAACTTGGCGGTGGAGCCCCTGTCATAAAAACAGACAAAGGCTGGCTCGAAGTTTACCACGGAGTTGACGACAATAGTAGATACTGCCTTGGCGTACTGTTATTGGATATCAATGACCCGATGAAAATCATCGCAAAATCTAAAGAGCCTCTTATTCAGCCAGAAACAAAATACGAAATTGAAGGCTTCTTCGGTAATGTTGTTTTTGCCTGTGGAGCATTGATCAAAAATTCTGAACTATGGATTTACTACGGCGCTGCAGATGAAAAAATGTGCCTCGGCACAATTTCGCTTAAAGATTTATGGAAACACTTAGGAGTATGAGGAAATAATTATGCCAAAAATAACAGTTGATGCCATTTACACTAAATTTCGTAGCAATATTACAGATAAAAAGTTTAACGCTATCAAACTTGCCTTCACTGGTGTTGAAGACAAGGATGTTTATAACATAACAGCGCCATTCCTTAGCCACGGCAAAAAAGTCATAGCAGGAAGAGTCGAAGGCAGAGACACAGAATACTCTCATGTAATGTTTTTTGAAGAAAAAAAAGGAAAATGGTCACCGGTTGACGAAGCACCTGTTCTTGCTCTTCAGGATCCCTGCGTGGCAAGAATCAATAACGAAATCATCATTGGCGGGGTAGAAGTTTTTGATCACCCTACTCTCGAGGGATGCCTTTGGTGGAGAACGGTCTTTTTCAGAGGCAAAGATATTTTAAGTTTACAGAGATTTGCAGTGGGACCTAACGGCATGAAAGACATCAGGCTTGTAGAACGACAAAATAAAAAAGTCGGAGTTTTCACAAGACCCCAGCATCCCGAAGGTATAGTTGGCTCCCTTGGAGGCAGAGGCAAAATTGGCTATGTTGAAGTAGAATCTCTTGATGAAATCAATCCAGAAAACCTGCTCAAAGCTCAGATTCTTGATCAAATATCAGATGAAAACTGGCTTGGCGCAAACGAAATACACATTCTTGAAAATGGCAAACTTGGCGTTCTTGCCCATGTGGCTTCGTATGACGCAAATAAAGACAGACATTACTATCCTGCAGCATTCATATTTGATCCAAAAACTATAGCAGCTACTGAAATAAACATAATAGTCGAACGCAAAATGTTCCTTGACGGCCCTTCCAAAAAGCCAGACTTGAACGATGTGGTATTCTCTGGCGGGCTTGTTCGCAAAGGTAATGGTATGGCCGAATTGTATGTAGGAACAAGCGATGCTGAAGCTCAGATGATCGAAATCCCCGACCCGTTTATTTTATAATAACTCAATTTTGAATAGGATTATCTATTGCGGTAAAAAATAAAATGTGCAATAATTGTTGAATATGTCGGTTATAGATTGCCGTAGAGATTATGGATTAGTTTTCTATTATTTTTAATAAAACACAAAAAGGGAGCATATAAAATGTCAGAGATTATCATTAGCAAACTTGAAAAAGTCTATCCAAATGGCTTCAAGGCAGTACACGGAATAGACCTTAAGATTGAAGACGGTGAATTCATGGTATTTGTAGGTCCTTCAGGCTGCGCTAAGTCAACAGTCCTAAGAATGATTGCTGGGCTTGAAGAAATCAGTGGTGGAACCATTTCTATTGGCGGAAGAGTCGTAAATGACCTCGACCCGAAAGACAGAAAGATAGCAATGGTATTTCAGAATTACGCTCTCTATCCTCATATGACAGTTTATGACAATATGGCATTCGGGCTTAAGCTTGCTAAAGTTCCTAAAAAAGAAATTGATCAGAGAGTCAGGGAAGCTGCGGTAAAACTTGAAATTGAACCGCTTCTTGACAGAAAGCCCAAGGATATGTCAGGCGGCCAGAGACAGCGCGTAGCCGTCGGCAGAGCAATTGTTAGAAAACCTGCCGTATTCCTCTTTGACGAACCTCTATCCAATCTTGATGCAAAACTCAGAGTATCAATGAGAGCCAGACTTGTTAAGCTCCACAGAGAACTTCAAAAAGAAGGTCAGACAGCTACAATGGTATATGTTACCCACGACCAGGTAGAAGCCATGACAATGGGCGATAGAATTACAGTGCTTAAAGAAGGGATAATCCTTCAGGTTGATACACCGTTAAACCTCTACAATTTCCCTGCAAATAAATTTGTAGCAGGATTTATCGGCTCTCCTTCAATGAACTTCCAGGACGCAGTTCTTGAACAAACCGACGGTAAATTCTCCGTAACACTTTGCGGATGCAAATTCTCTATCCCTGAAGAAAAAGCCGCCAAGATTAAAAAGAATTTTCAAACAGTAGGCAAGGAAACTTTTGTTTCAGCCAATATATGCTTCGGCATCAGACCTGACAACATCGAAGAGAAACCATCAGAAGCAAATAAAAATGAATCTTTCGAAGGAGAAATAACTCTTGTCGAAAAGATGGGTAATGAATCCTACTGCTACTTCAAAGTTAATGGGCAGGACTTTGTTTCCAGAATCAATGCAGAAGCTTCGGCTCACCTTCAGATCGGGGACAAACAGAAGTTCTACTTCAGAATGGATAAGTGCCACATTTTTGACGCTGAATCTGAAAAGAATTTAAGCCTCTGATTAATTCTTGGTTATCCATTAATTGCTTATAAAGTCAAGGTTTACTATGAGCTCAAAAGCTTACAAGAAGCCTCCTTTTAGATTCAATAAAAACTTTGCTTTTCTGCTGATGGTGCTTCCTGGATTCATCTGGCTTGTGCTTCTTAAGTACCTGCCAATGTGCGGAGCAGTTCTTGCTTTCAAGAACTTCCACTTCTCAAGAGGCGGGTTTTTTCAGAGTTTATGGGATAGTAGCTGGTGCGGTTTCCAGAACTTCTACTTCCTTTTCAATTCTCATACCGCATGGGTCATCACTAGAAACACTATTTTGTACAATCTGGTTTTTATTATTACCGGGACAATCCTCTCTCTTGCCATCGCGGTAGGATTGAGTGAAATCCTCAATAAGAGACTAGCAAAGCTTTATCAGACCTGCATGTTCTTCCCCTACTTCCTTTCGTGGGTAGTAGTCGGTTATCTGCTATTTGGGTTCATAAGTTTTGACAAGGGTTCAATAAATTCAATCCTCGCACTCTTCCATATACCTCCTGTTCAGTGGTACGATGATTCTGCATATTGGCCATATATTCTTACTTTCATAAATCTCTGGAAGAACGCCGGATATACATCGGTAATATATCTGGCCGCCATTATCGGTATTGATAAACAGTACTACGAAGCCGCAGAAATAGACGGAGCAAGCAAATGGCAGCAAGTCAGATTCATCACTATGCCGCATCTGAAAGGTTTAATTACCGTCTTGACGCTTCTTGCAGTCGGGCGAATATTTGCCGCCGACTTCGGTCTATTCTACCAGGTACCGCTAAATTCAGGTGCTCTCTACCCTGTTACAGATGTTATTGACACTTATGTATTCAGGGGATTGATGTACACAGGAGATATTGGGATGACTACAGCGGCAGGGCTCTACCAGTCAGTCGTCGGACTCGTCCTAATCCTTGTCGTCAATAATGTCATTAAAAAATACGATAAAGACAGCGCAATGTTCTAATAGCCCAAGGAATAATTCTTATGTTTAATTATTTAAAAAAACGAAAAATTCTTGAGATATCAAAAGGTTCAAATATCATCCTGAATCTGATAATGCTGATCTTATCGCTCCTCTGTATCTATCCGATGATATTTGTATTTATGATTTCAATATCATCTGGAAACTCCATTGCTACTGAGGGATATAGGCTTATCCCTTCTGAATTCAGCCTCAGCGCGTACGGTTATATGTTCAAGATAGGACAGCAGATACTTCAATCCTACGGCATTACCATAATAGTGACAGTCGTAGGAACCGTATTTTCTGTACTCATAACAGCGCTGTTTGCCTACGCTATTTCCAGAGATGATTTTAGATTCAGAAAGCTATTTACTTTCATTATTATGCTGCCTCTGCTCTTTTCTGGCGGGCTTGTGCCATTCTACATGATTTCGACTCAACTTCTACACTTTAGAAACTCTCTCCTTGGGCTTATAATGCCCTTGGCTCTGAACTCGTTTTTTGTCCTTATCCTCAGGACTTATTTTAAGGCAAGTAATATCAAACCTCTCATTGAAGCCGCCAAGATTGACGGCGCCGGCGAATTCAGGATATTCTTCCAGATAGTAGTCCCTCTTTCATTGCCGGGTTTGGCGACTATAGCGCTTTTTACTGCACTTGCTTACTGGGGAGACTGGTACAATGCATTGCTCTTTATAGACGAACCATCATTAACTCCTATTCAGGCAATGCTTATGAATATCCAGACAAATCTTCAATTCATTGTTCAGAACTCCTCATCCATGTCCGCTCAGGCATTTGAAATATTAAAGAATATGCCGACAGATTCTGCAAGAATGGCCGTGGTAGTCTTGGCGACAGTGCCTATTATATTTGCCTATCCGTTCTTCCAGAGATATTTCATTCAAGGACTTACAGTAGGCGGAGTTAAAGACTAATTATGTATATCAAATTTACGCTAAAAACTTTTCTTCTGATAGCTTCTGCTTCAATATTAGTATCCTGCGGAAGAAATGATGCCGCCGCCCAAGGAACACCTAAAAACCCATACAAGATAGTCTGGTACACTATTGGCACACCGCAAAAAGACATCAAAATAGTCGAAGCTAAGATAAATGAATACACCAAAGATAAAATCGGCGCCGTCCTTGACATTAGAATGATCGACTGGGCTAACTACAACCAGAAAATGAATGTAGTTCTGATATCCGGCGAAAGTTATGATATTTGTTTTACTTCCTCGTGGACTAATTATTACGAACAAAATGCCATCAAGGGAGCTTTCTATCCGCTAAATGAACTTCTTGATGAATACGGACAGGGAATTAAGAATGCCTTAAATCCCGCTTTCCTTAAAGGCGCAAAAATAAATGGCGAACTCTTTGCCATTCCTGCTAACAAAGAAATTGGTCAGCAGATTGTTTACAGGATCAATTATCCCCTGATGGAGAAACTTGGATGCTCTATGTCTGACTTCAAAACTTTATCAGGAATAGAGAGTTTGAAATCTCTCGCCCCATATCTTCAAAAAGTCAAAGAAAATGATCCAGGATTTATCCCTTATGCAGTCTTCGGGAATATGGTTTATATACTAGGAAATATGGACTTCATACTGTCAAATTCAGGCTTTCCCGGCGCTGTAAAAATAGAAGAGGGAAACTACAAGGTTTTTAATCAATTTGAGGATCCCGAGTTTACTTCATATTTTGATGTTCACCATGATTTCTACAAAAAAGGATATATTGCTGCTGACGCAGCGCAGATTCAAGATAACCAGAGCATAATAGTAGCTGGTAAGTGGGGTGCTGATATGTCTCAGTATCAACCTTTTGCTGACAATATCTATAGCGCTCAGATGGGATATACAATAAAATCATTTCCTGCTTTCAAGCCTATTATCACCAATAACTCTGTAGAAGGCTCAATGATGGCAATATCCATCAACTCAAAAAGACCTGACATCGTAATGAAATTCCTTAACTTGCTCAATACCGACAAATATGCCAGAAATCTTATGCAGTTCGGCATAGAAGGCATCCATTACAAAAAGACTGCTTCAAACAAAATTGAATATCTAGGCGCTCATTCCAATTACGAAATGCCAGGGTTTTCACTTGGCAACCTTTTTATCACATACTTGCTCCCCGGAGACCCTGACGATAAATGGGAACAGTTTGAAAAGTGGAATAAAAGCGCTACGCCTTCTCAAACTCTAGGGTTCCATTTTAACCCATCGATTGTTTCGATTGAACTTGCTGCAATCACAAGTGTCTCAATTCAGTATGCAAGAGGCCTCTTTACAGGCCAGAGCGATCCTAAATTATATGTCCCAAAACTCATTGAGGACTTAAAGAAAGCCGGTCTCGATAAACTTCTAGCTGAAGAACAAAGACAGCTTAATGAGTGGGTAGCTCTTACCAAGAGTGAACAGTAATCCGACTTAAATCAATGTAGGGCACATTTTCTACTTCAGAGAAGTTCTTTGTAAAGAATTGCCAAGCTGAATTACTTCGGTAAAACCATTGCCCATTTCTTTGCCGCTATTAACTCTCCATCCCATTATCCCTCTCATTGCGTTCTCCTGCACATAGTCAGGAATATCTCCGACATTGCCTGATTTATTTCCGGAAGTTAATGTATCTCCATTTTCTATATCTCTTCCGAAAAGGATTTTTGACTTATCTATTCCAAGATCTAGTACTGCTTGAGGCAGAAGTCCAAGATCTCCTGAATAGTCATAAGACTGCATCTGAAGAAAATCCACAAATTTATTTACAGTACCAGCATCAATATAATTTAATGTGTCAGGCGTTAATGTAAGATAAAGTTTCTTATTCAACTTTGTTCCACGATTATCAAGTTCAGTACGCAAAGCAATAATTATATTTATAAAATCTATTTTTGAAATGCCTTGCGCGATACCCTGTCCGTTAACATTTACACCTTCATAATCAATATCAAATCCATCCAATCCGCAATCTTCAACGACTTGCCCTACTGATTGAGCGAATGCAGCAGGTGTTTTGGCGGCACCTGCAAGAAAAGATAAATTACCCACTGACCCATATCCCAAAGAAACAAGGAATTTCATATTTGGATTTTTTGCAAGAGCAGCTTTTTTTAGTTTTTGGATTCTGTCCTTGTCAGAATCTCCCTTCGCAGGAAGAATAGGTTTGATCTGAGTACCGGGATAAGGATCATCGTAGCCTCTCATATTTTCATACTTAGCTTCATAAACGCCATTTTTCTCCTTAACTACCAGAAAGCAAATAAATGTCAGATCCCAAGAATTATACGGGGGATTAAGCGCGATACATTTATTAAAATTGTCTTCTTTCCCTTTTGTCTCATTCCATCCGTCATTAAAGATGCCAAAATACTCTGTTACTATGTACGAATAACTTGAAAAGCTAACCACAAGCCCAATGATAATGGCCAATAGTTTTTTCATAGACACTACTCCTATTTGTATTTTGAATTTGGCACACAACTAGTATCCTTTAAGTTTTTTTAAAAAAAATCCTGTTTTTATATCTTGATAGCTGAAATGAAACTCATTTTCAACTATAGTGATAGCCTATATACACATCTACAACCAAAAAATAATCAACAACATTAAGACAGGAGAGCTACTGTGAAACGCCAATTAATGGTTTTCGTAAAGCAAGTACCTGACACAAAGAACATTTCAGGCGAAGCAATGACACCTGAAGGAACGGTAAATAGAGCCGCTCTGCCGGCAATATTTAATCCGGAAGACTTAAATGCCCTGGAGTTAGGACTCCAACTCAAAGAAAGGTTTAATTTTAAAGTTACTGTTGCTACTATGGGACCGCCAAATGCCGCTGAAGTACTCAGAGAAGCTCTCTACAGAGGCGCTGATGAAGCAATTCTTATCACCGACAGAGCATTTGCAGGCGCTGACACTCTTGCTACAAGCTATGCTCTGAGTTGCTGTGTAAAAACAGTCGGCAATGTAGATCTAATCCTCTGCGGAAGACAGGCAATAGACGGAGATACAGCTCAGGTCGGACCGCAGTTGGCCGAAAAACTAAATATTCCTCAAATCTGCTATGTCGAAGAAGTAGTTGATATCAAAGAAAAATCTATCAAAGCCAGACGCAGCATAGAAGGTGGTTTTGAAATTCTTGAGTCCCCTCTTCCTGCTCTCCTTACTGTTATAGATATCAATGAGCCTAGACCTGCCTCCGCCAAAGGCATAATGAAATACAAAAAAGCCAAAACCCGCTCTGAACTTGCTAAACTTCATAGGGATGCGGACTACACCGAAGCTACAGTGCTTCTTGAAAAAGAAAATGAACTCAGAAGTAAAAACCTATGGATCCACGAATGGGATGCTGGAAAAATACAGGCTGATATCAATAGGATAGGTCTTAAAGGCTCCCCTACAAAGGTTAAGAAGATTGAAAGCGTCGTTCTTAAAGCCGGCAAAGTCGTGTCTATTGAGCCAACTGAAGTTGGCATCAATGGGCTAATCCGCGAACTTATTGAAGATCATACTTTAGGGTGATAAATATGAGTACAAGAGGAAATGTTTGGATTTTTATTGAGCAGGAAGGCGGGGAAATAGCAGAAGTCAGTCTCGAGCTCGTATGTAAAGGAACAGATTTAGCTAAACGCCTTGGTGTAAAAACTGAAGCGGTGATACTTGGAGATAAACTTGATGGAAAGTTTGATTCTCTTTTCCATTATGGATGCCATACTGTTTATCAAGTTGAGGACAAGGCATTGGAGCCTTTCACAGTTCTTCCATACGCACAAGCGCTAGTCAAACTTCTTAAAGAACACAGGCCTAATATTCTTCTCTTCGGCGCTACCCTCAAGGGCAGAGAGCTAGGACCAAGAGTAGCTTCTGAAATGATGGCCGGATTAACTGCCGACTGCACAGATCTGCAAATTGATGATTTTGAAGATAAAGTGGCCAAACTAAGCTACAAAGACAAGCTTATGCAAATAAGACCTGCCTTCGGCGGAAATATTATAGCTACAATCGTTAATACCTGGGAAGACCCACAAATGGTTACAGTAAGAGAAGGCGTAATGAAACTTACTATTCCTGATGCAACAAAAAAAGGAAAAATTGTCAAGATTACACCTGAACTCTCACCTGAAACCAAACTGATGAAAGTTCTGGAAAGAGTCAGACAACCAAAGAGTGTTGACCTCAAAAAAGCCTCAATCATCGTAGCCGGCGGTTACGGCGTTGGAAGCAAAGAAAATTTCAAACTTATTGAACAACTCGCTGAGGCTTTGGGCGGACAAATCGCCGCATCGCGCGCAGCTGTCGATGCAGGGTGGATAAATCATGACTACCAGGTCGGACAAACAGGTGTGACGGTCAGACCTAAACTCTACATTGCCTGCGGCATAAGCGGTTCAGTTCAGCATGTAGCCGGGATGAATGAAAGCAGTAAAATTATAGCGATAAACAGCGATCCTGATGCTCCTATATTCTCTTCTGCTCATTACGGAATAGTAGGCGAACTGAATGATGTTATCCCAAAAATAATTAGGGCCTTCAAGGCTAAGATTTAAGGAGGTTTTAAATGTCTAACTTTTTTACTGATAATAAAGATTTGCAGTTTACTCTCGCAAATCTTGAACTAACCGAAGTGGTAAAACTTCGCGAAGAAAATTACAAACAGGCTAAAGATTTTGACTATGCTCCTGAGAACCTCGCCGATGCTGTTGACAGCTATAAGAGAGTACTGGAAGTCGTAGGCGAAATTACAGGCGAGAGAATTGCCCCAAGGTCAAGAGTCATCGACGAAGAAGGCCCTCATTTTGCAAACAACAAAGTAACTTACCATCCTCTTACGATTAAGAACTTAGAAGACCTTAGGAAAGCCGATTTGAGCGGCGTCATGCTCCCAAGAAGATTCGGAGGATTAAACTTCCCTGTTACAGTTTACACAATGATGACCGAAATGGTTTCCAGAGCTGACGCAAGCTTGCAGAATCTTTTTGGTCTTCAGGATATAGCTGAAACAATTTCCGAATTCGGTACAGAAGAACAAAAACAAAGGTTTCTTCCCAGATTTGCAAGCGGTGAAGCTGACGGCTCAATGGACTTAACTGAGCCTGATTCAGGATCTGACCTCCAGTCTGTAAGACTAAAAGCTACCCTTGATGAAAAAACAGGAAAATGGTATTTAGACGGAATGAAGCGCTTCATCACCAATGGCTGCGCAAAAGTTCATCTTGTTCTTGCAAGATCTGAAGAAGGAACCGCAGACGGACGCGGACTTTCAATGCTGATTTGTGAGGCCTGCCCAGAGCTTGTGGTTAGAAGAATTGAACACAAACTCGGCATCCATGGCGTGGCCACAGCTGAACTCCAGTACAATCATGTACCGGCAGAACTCTGCGGACAAAGAAGACGCGGATTAACAAAGTATGTAATGAGCCTGATGAATGGCGCTCGCGTAGCCATCAGCGCTCAGGCACTTGGAATAGCTGAAGCTGCTTATAGCGAAGCTAAGAAATACGCCGCAGAAAGAAAACAGTTTAAGAGCTCTATTGATAAATTCCCTGCAGTTTACGCTATGCTGGCCGGGATGAAGATAAAAATCCTCGCTGCAAGAACTCTTCTATATGAAACAACCAAGTATGTTGACTTGCGTAATTCTTATACAAGTCTCGTGGAGCATGGCAAAGCCGAAGAAGTTACTCTTGAAGACAAACAAAACCAGAAGATGTACTCGAAAATTGCAGCTGTCCTGACTCCGATAAGCAAAGCTTACGCTACTGAAATGGCAAACAAAGTAGCTTACGAAGGAATTCAGATACACGGTGGAACAGGGTATATGAAAGACTTTAATGCTGAAAGATTCTACAGAGATGCCAGAATTACCAATATATATGAGGGGACAACCCAACTTCAGCATGTTGCGGCAATAGGCGGTATTGTGCAGAGAGTTCTCGATCCTATCATGGACAAATATGCACTTCTTCCATATCAGGGCAAACTGAAGAGGCTTTCTACTTTTGTGCATGAAATGCGTAAAAAACAGCAAATTGCTGTTCAGTATGTTGCAGAAAAGAAAGACTCGTCATATTTTGATATGGTTACAAGGCATCTTGTTGATATGGAAACCTCCATATTTGTTAGTTACTTAATGCTCAGGGATGCCTTAAAAGTAACTGAAAGAGAAAACTTAGCTGAGAGATTTATACTAGATTCTGTTCATGAATTTGAAAAATGTTACTCAATAGTAATGAGCGGAGATGTTACAATAATAGATAATCATAGAGAACTTCTTGATTATTAATTCAGGAGAATTATGAACGATACATACCTGCTAAAAGCACTAGAAAAAGTTCCAGACAAAAGAGCCCTTATCCTTCTTGCATCAAAAAGGGCAAAACAGCTAGCTAGGGGAGATAGACCTCTGATTAGGCACAATGAGTTGAATCATGTTGATGTAGCCCTTCTTGAAATAGCAGAGGGTCTTCTCTTCTATGAACTTCCCAAGAAAAGTGATTCGGCTGATTTCCTAGAATAGAAAACGAACCTATTAAAAAGGAATGGAGAAATTTCTCCATTCCTTTTTTTATTTTCCTAATATTTGGCTTCAGTAGCATCAGATTTTATATTCTCGACCTTATCTTGAGCTTTGGAAATTAACTCATGATATTTTTGAGAAAGATAGTCTTCAACTTCAGCTCTATATTTATAAAGCCCCATCCCTAAGATAATCATTAATATGGAGTAAACAAAAAAACATCCGACTTTTCCAGTACTCATAGATTAAATCACATCCTTAAATTTTTGTATTAAATTCAATTATTATTGCAAAAGCACTATTAATGATATAGCATTTGATTTTAAACAACACAAAAAAGAAAGGTTTTTTATGAAAAAGATTACTCTTGCAGCATCAATTCTTCTACTGGGAGCTTCACTCTTCGCAAATGGCTCTGATTCAGCCGATAAATCAGGCTCTACTCCGGTTAAATTTTCAATCTGGCCAGGCGTTGCTCAATGGCCGACAGGTTTAAATACATACGGTTTAAGTTTAGGATTGCCTTCCTCTTATGATTCACCAAATACATATGTAGCAGGTTTAGATTTAGCTCTCGCTCAATCCCAGTCAAATGTAAAAGGCTTACAAATTGCTATCCTTAACACAGGCGCTAAGTCAGATGGAGTTCAGATAGCGCTAGCCTCCATAGTTGATATGTTCTACGGAGTTGAATTTGGAGTTTATAATGAATATAAAAATTCTGAAGGTCTTCAAATCGGCGTTATAAATAAAGGAACTTCTTCAAAAGGAGTTCAGATCGGGCTTATAAATATGCTCGATAACGGATTTTTCCCAACTTTCCCAATCTTTAACTTTTCAAATACTAAATAATTCATGAAATCAATCAGAGAACTTTACAGAATAGGTCACGGCCCATCAAGTAGCCATACAATGGGCCCTGCGAGAGCCGCTTTAAACTTCAAAACCAAAAACCAGAATGCCTGTTCATTCAAAGTAGTGCTTGCAGGAAGTCTAGCACTGACAGGGAAAGGGCACTTTACAGACCAGGCAATCATTGAAACTTTTGCCCCGCATAACGTAGATATAATCTGGCAGCCGAATATTACTATAGCTAACCACCCGAACGGTTTCTCTCTTGAAGCATTTGATTCCAATGGTTTCAAAATCGATGAAGCTATTGATATAAGTACTGGCGGCGGAGCGCTGATGAGCGATGGAGATTCTGGTTTTGTTTATTCTCTCAAGACGATGTCAGAAATAATCAATTATTGTAATAATAAAAACTTACAATATTGGCAATATGTAGAAGAAGCTGAAGGCAAAGATATTTGGGTTTTTCTAGATACAATAATAAAAGCAATGAGAGATTCTATAGTTAGAGGCCTTAAAAATGGTGGCCTCATACCAGGCCCTCTTAAACTTCATAGAAAAGCAGGTATGTTCAAACATAAAAGTTTATCTCTGAATAGAGATTTTAGCGCTCAGGCTCATACGGCTGCTTACGCCTATGCTGTGGCTGAAGAGAATGCATCAGGTGGTGTAGTCGTAACGGCTCCTACTTGTGGTTCTTGTGGAATAGTTCCGGCTATCATTGCCACTTTTTACAAGCGTTTTGATGCCGATGTAGAAGATTTACTTCATGCTATGGCTACAGCCGCTCTATTTGGAAATGTAGCAAAACACAATGGTTCAATTTCAGGTGCTGTGGCTGGATGCCAGGCAGAGGTGGGCGTAGCCTGCGCAATGGCCGCTGCCGCTGCCGCTCAATTAATGGGCGGGTCTCTTTATCAAATTGAATACGCCGCTGAAATGGGTTTGGAACATCATTTAGGTTTAACCTGCGATCCAGTAATGGGTCTTGTGCAAATACCTTGTATCGAAAGAAACGCCCATGCTGCGCTGCGCTCAATGAATTGTGCAAACTTCGCCATGCTCTGTGATGGAAGACACAGAATTTCTTATGATGATATAGTTAGAGTCCTTATAGAAACAGGAACTAATCTTTCTGCTCTCTACAGGGAAACTTCAATGGGCGGACTGGCGACAGTTTACCACGATGCCAGAGAAGAACATCAGTAAAACTACTTCCTTTCTTGTCCACTACCATAAATTAAATATTTATAGCTAGTCAGCTCTTTAAGTCCCATTGGGCCTCTGGCGTGGATTTTGTCTGTGCTGATGCCGATTTCAGCACCCATTCCGAATTCAAAGCCATCAGTAAAACGCGTCGAAGCATTGTGATAAACGGCAGAAGAGTCAACTTCAATCATGAATTTCTCGGCAGCAAATTTGTCATTAGTGATAATTAGATCGCTATGTTTTGAACCATACTTATTTATATGGTGAATGGCACTGTCCAGATCTGTGACGATTTTTACAGACAAAATCATATCGTTGTACTCTTCGTACCACTCTTCTTCAGTTGCTGCTTTAGAATTTTTAACCAATTCACAGAATATCTTATCTCCTCTTAAATCTACTCCACAGCGAATTAATCTTTCTGCAACCAATGGAGCAACTTCATCAGCAATATCGTTATGAATAAGGAGGTGTTCAGCTGCATTACAAGTTCCTGGTCTCTGACATTTTGCATTCTCCAGTAGATTCAAAGCCATATCAAAGTCGCAATCTTTGTCGAAATACACATGGCATACGCCCTTATAATGTTTTATTACTGGAATGGTCGATTCGGCTACTACTTTCCTGATAAGAAGTTCGCCGCCTCTGGGAATCACCAGATCTATGTATTGATTCATCTTCAACATTATTGAAATTGCTTCCCTGTCAGTCCATGGAATAAGCTGAATTACATTCTTATCCAACCCGACGGCATTACATGCTTTGTTTATGCTTTGAACAAGAGCCAGATTAGAATGTATGGCCTCAGAACCACCTCTAAGAATTACAGCATTTCCTGCTTTAAGGCAGAGAGCAGCCGCATCGACAGTAACATTAGGTCTTGATTCGTAGATTATAGCAATTACGCCGATAGGAACACTTATCTTTCTTATTTCCAAACCATTAGGCCTAACGCAGCTGGAGAGTATTTGCCCCACAGGATCTTCAAGAGAAATTATCTGTCTTAAGCCAAGAACCATATCATTTATTCTTTTTTCATCGAGCCTGAGTCTGTCAATCATGGCTTTGGTAAGTCCATTCTCAACAGCTTTATCTATATCTTTCTGGTTTTCTGCAATTATAAAATGCTTATCGAGTTCAATAAACTTAGCTATTGCATCTATGCATTCGTCTTTAAGTGCAGTCGGTGCTTTAGCCAGCTGCCTTGAGGCTGTAAGAGATTGCTCGCATATCTCAATAACGGAATTCTTAAGTTCGTCTATAGTAAGTTTCTTCATAATCAAAACCTTTATCCTTTAATCACATAAAACGAGATTATCTCTGTGGACAGCCTCTTCATATCCGTGATATCCGAGAACCTTATCAAGTTCTCCTGATTTCAAACCTATAACCTGCATTAAATCATCAATAGAGTAGTTACTTAATCCCTTAGCTATTATTATTTTATTCTTATTAATTATATCAACAGCGCTGCCCTTTCTGAAAGTTCCGCTTAGTTCTGTAACTCCTGACGGCAATAGACTTCTTCCATTCTTTAAAAGCGCTTTTTCTGCACCTTCATCAATATGGATTTGTCCATGGGTTTTTGCAAAAAACGAGAGCCAGCGTTTCTTAGATGACATAAGTGTATTTTCTGGCGGCAGGAAAAGAGTTCCGACATCTTCAGCTTTGAATATTTTCTCCAAAATCCCCATGTCTTTGCCGTTTGCAATCCACAAATACTCTCCGGCAGAAGCCACCATGCAAGCTGCTTTGATTTTGCTGGCCATTCCCCCAACAGAGGTTTGATCGTCATCTGTGCCCATTGCCATCTTCTTGATTTCGGGCGTAATTTTTTCAACTAAAGATATTCTATCAGCAAATTTCCCATCTTTAACTTCATACAAACCATCTACGCTCGTAAGGATAATAGTCAATTGGCATCTCATCATCATTCCTACAAGAGTTGCCAGAGTATCATTGTCTCCAAAAGTCAGCTCTTCGACTGAAACAGAGTCGTTTTCATTTATGATAGGAAGTACATTCATCTGCAAAAGAGTATTAATACAGTTCAATGTATTGAGGTGCTGTTCTCTGTCTCTAAGTCCGGACATGGTTAAAAGTATCTGCCCTACATGAAAGCCATGTTTTTGAGCTTCAGCATCATAAAGAGACATAAGTTTACCCTGCCCGATTGAGGCTAGAGCTTGTTTTTTTGCAAGTTCTTTCGGACGCCTCGTTAATTCCATAGCTTTCATCCCCAAGCCAACGGCGCCTGATGTTACCAAAATTACCTGGTAACCCTTTTCTCTTATCTTATGTATTTCTCTTATGAGTTCGCCAATCCTGCCTAAATCAGTCAGGAGTCTGGTGCCGACTTTAATTACTATTTTTCCTTTTTGGGAAATAACTTTTTTTCTAAGTGCTGATATCATAGTTCTTTTACAA
>JBAXXY010000042.1:0-19065 GCA_037127655.1 Lentisphaerota bacterium | reverse complement strand
AGCCCGGCTCTAGCTCTCAAAACTGCATCAGAAACTGCGGTTACTGCTTCATCCTGACCAATCACTCGCATGTGTAGATTTTCTTCTAGTTTGAGAAGCTTTTCCTTTTCTCCCTGAACAAGTTTGCTTACGGGAATATGCGTCCACCTAGAGATAATATCTGCAATATCCTCTTCAGTAACTTCTTCCTTGAGCATTCTGGTTTCTTTTGAATCATTCTTCAGATTATCTTCAGCTTTTTTAAGCTGGAGTTCAAGCCTTGGCAGTGTACCGTGTTTAATTTCGGCGGCCTTTTCGAGGTTGTAGTCTCTCTCGGCCTTTTCCAGCTGTTGTTTGGCTAACTCTACGCTTTCTCTGAGAGTTCTTATATCGGATATGGCTTTTTTCTCATTGTCCCATCGCGTTCTAAATTCCAATTCTTTAGCTTTTACTTCGCCGAGTTCTTTTTCAAGTTCAGTTATTTTTTCTTTGGAGGTGTGATCCTTTTCTTTCTTGAGTCCTGCAATCTCAATTTCAAGACGCATTTTTTTTCGATTAACTTCGTCTAGCGCTGTCGGGCTTGAATCAATTTCTGTTCTGAGTTTTGCGGCGGCTTCGTCAATAAGGTCTATAGCCTTATCAGGTAAGAATCTATCAGCAATATATTTATCTGAAAGAGTAGCGGCGGCGACTATGGCAGCATCTCTGATTTTAACTCCGTGGTGAATTTCGTATTTTTCTCTAATGCCGCGAAGAATTGAAATTGTATCCTCTACTGAAGGCTGTTGAACCAGAATTGATTGAAACCTTCTTTCCAGGGCAGGGTCTTTTTCAATATGTTTTCTATATTCGTCAAGGGTAGTTGCTCCTATGCAATGCAGTTCTCCTCTTGCAAGCATGGGTTTAAGCAGGTTTCCTGCGTCCATGGCTCCTTCAGCGGCTCCTGCTCCGACGACTGTATGAAGTTCGTCGATAAAAAGAATAATTTCCCCTTCAGCTTCAAGAACTTCCTTTAAAACAGCTTTAAGTCTTTCTTCAAATTCACCTCTGTACTTTGCTCCAGCAATCAAAGAACCCATATCCAGAGCAACAATCCTTCTGTCTTTTAATCCTTCAGGTACATCACCTCTGATAATCCTTATGGCAAGTCCTTCAACGATAGCTGTTTTCCCAACACCTGCTTCTCCAATTAAGACTGGATTATTTTTGGTTCTTCTTGAAAGAATTTGAATAGTTCTTCTTATTTCATCGTCTCTGCCTATCACAGGGTCAAGTTTGTCCTGCCTTGCCATTTGAGTTAGGTCTTTGGAATATTTTTCAAGAGCCAGGAAGCTATTTTCAGGTTCTTGCGAAGTAACTCTTTGGTTGCCTCTAGCTTCTTTTAATGTACTTAAAAGTGTATTTTTAGTAATATTGTGTTCAGAAAATATCTTCTTGCAGTCAGGTGATGAGAGTAGGGCAAGCAAGAGATGTTCAACGCTTATGTATTCATCCTTCATGCTTTCTGCTATAGTCTTGGCATTAATGAGAATTTCGCTAAAAGACCTAGAACTATAAATCTGCCCGGCTCCGCTTCCCTGCACAGATGGAATAGAATTTAAAGACTTATCAATACTTTTTTCTAGAGAGCTTATATTCACATTCATCTTGGTGAGCAATGAATGTATCAGACCTGTTTTTTCTGAAATAAGAGAATAAAGCAGATGAAACGGTGTCATCTCCTGATGGTTGCGTTTAATGACCTCTTCCTGAGTATGGATTAAAGCTTCTCTTGTTTTTGTAGTGAATTTGTCTTGATCCATAAATAAGCCTCCAATAAAGTTAATATTGGTTTTGATTTAGCATAGTATCAACAAGTGGGCCGCAGTGATTACTCTGGCACGGTCCCATTCCGGCTCTGGCTCGCCTTTTGACTCCGTCTCTAGTGGTAGGTTTTGGTGTACGGGAGATGGCATCGAGGATTTCGCCTTCAGTTATTTGTTCACATCTACAGATAACCTTTTTATAAGTTTCAGAGGAAGCCAAGGCTTTAATCATTTCTGATTCAGATTTGTATCTAAGAAGCGGATTTTCTCGGTAGTTAATGAAATTTGATTTCTTCGTTGCGGTTGGAGTTTTTTTAAGGATTAAATTAACTATATAGGATGCGATGGCAGGAGAAGAAGTCAGTCCAGGTGATTTTATTCCTGCGGCATTAAAAAGCCCTGGACAATCAGGCGCTTCTTCTACAATGAAGTCTTTGCGGTCGGATTCAGCTCTTAACCCTGCGAAAGTCCTAATGGTTTTATTGAAAGGAATATTTTCAATGCTTTTCGACGCAACTTTTTGGATGAATTCGATGGTGTTCTTATCTGTAGAAACATCATCTTTATCAAAGATCTGTTCAGAATCTGGACCGACAAGCGTATTGCCGTAAACAGTTGGGGTAACAAGTATTCCTTTTCCTTTTTCTGACGGACATTGGAAGATGACATGTTTGGCTAAATTGCCTGTGGATTTATTCAAGACCATGTATTGCCCTTTTTTGGGTTTAATCTCGAATTTGTTTTTTGAGACAAGATTATTGATTCTATCTGCATAAACTCCTGCGGCATTAACTACAAATTTTGCTGATAATTCGCCCTTATTAGTAAAAATATCGAAATTGTCGCCATTTTTTTCTAAGTTCAAAACTTCAGTGTTTAATTTGATTTCAACGCCATTTGCAACAGCGTTTTCTGATAAAGCGATAGCAAGTTCGAAAGGACTGATAATTCCGGTCGTTCCTGAATAGAGAGAGCCTTTTATATTTCTATTAACATTAGGTTCTATTGCGATTGTTTCTTCGGCCGTGAGAATTTTCAGGTTTGGCACACCGTTTTGAATCCCGCGTTCATAGAGTTTATGGATTGTATTTATATCTTCGTCTTCAAAAGCAAGAATGATGGCTCCAATCCGCTTGAAAGGCACCGAAAGCTCTTTGCAGGTTTCTTCAATTGTCCTATTACCCTCAACATTGAATTTTGCCATCAAGGTTGAAGGCTTCGGATCGTAGCCGCCGTGAATTATTGCGCTATTGGCTTTCGTACTTCCGTTGCTTACATCGTAGGATTTTTCTAAAAGAACTATTTTAAAATCATACTTAGATAGTTCTCGAGCAATGAATGAACCTGTAACTCCTGCGCCGATTATAGCAATATCGTACATTATTTTATCAAGTAGTTATTCTTTTTTGTAGGAGCTGTTAATTCCCCAGAAGTAGAAGGCAAGGGAAACCACAACTACTACCAGCTGATCCCATCCATTGGGGATAAGGTCTATGCCTCCAAATTCTTTGCTTCCGATAAAGGATAAAAGGGCGGTAACCAAAAGAAATACAATCAACCATATGCTCGATTTAAACTGTTTGCCAATACTGCTCCAGCCTTCTTGATTCTGATAATATACATAAAATACGAAACCACAAAGGCCTAGTAATATTACTTCAGCCGAAACAGGCCATGTGCCCCAATGCAGGAGCAGACCGCAAATAATGAAGCCAATTGCTGATATTATTCCTGCACATGGGAGTCTGAATGGCCTTTCGACATCCGGGCGCGATTTTCTTAAAGCCATCAGCGCGACAGGACCGCTTATATATGTTATTACTTCAGCTACGGAGAGAACTGCAGCAAATTTCTGCCATCCTCTAAAGAAAAAGAGGAATATAAAGCAGACGACTAGAATTGTAATAAGAGCCCCTCTTGGCACTCCATATTTTGCATCTAATTTGCCTAAGTATTTAGGCATTTGTTTATTGTGGCTCATTCCGAATAGCATTCTTGATGTCGTAGTAAAGTAAGTTAAACCAACGCCACTAGGGGATACGAAAGCATCTAAATATATAAGGAATAATAGGAGATTTAAATTTAGAGCTGCTGCAATCTGGGCGAAAGGCGACCTGAATGAAAGACCTTTCCATCCATTTATCAGATCTGTGGGCGATAATGAACCTATAAATGCCACTTGAAGAAGGATATATAAAATCAAACAGAACAAAATACTGCTAAGCATGGCGATAGGAAGATTCCTTCCGGGGTTTTTTACTTCTCCTGCCAGGTTAGCGGGGGTTTGGAATCCATTAAATGTGTAAATAATGCCGCATGCAGGTATTGCAGTAAGAACAGCGTCCCATCCGAATGGAGCAATCGTGCCTCCCAATGTAAAGTTCTCTGGATGAAATGATGCGGCTAAGAGAGAAATCACGCTGAATATTGGGACGAAAATCTTAAGGTAAGTTATGTACTTCATTGACTTTAAAAAGAGCTGAAGAGACCAATAATTTAAGAAGAAGTACACTAGGATTAAAATTGATGCAACCAGTAAGCCGCTTAGGGTGAGGTCGCCTGATACAGGGTTATAAAGACCTTTGGCCCATGCGAAATTCCAGGAAGAAAGATATTGAGTCGAAGCTACTGCTTCAGTTGCTATGACAGGAGTAATTGCTATCCAGTTAATCCATGCGCCGAAGAACCCGGCCAAAGGGCCGTGTGACTGATACATGTAATGAACCATTCCGCCAGACTTAGGGAACATTGATCCAAGTTCTGCCACGGTAAGCGCTATGAAAGAAACAGCTACGCCTCCAATTATCCATGAAAATATTCCTGCCGGGCCGGCAGTATGAGCTACTGTGGCTACACCGAAAAGCCAGCCGGAGCCGATTATACAGGTTATTCCTGAAAGTATTAGCGGGAAAAGTCCTATTACTCTTTTGGGTTGATTCGGATCTTCGTTCATTATTTATCTCCCTATTTTATTTTAAATGTAAGACAACTTTTCTTTATGTCTCTTGCCCGATTTTCCGATTACTGTGTAATCTTTAAACCCTGCATTTATGGCTAAAGATGAGGCTGTATCGAAATCTGAGCCAACTTCATCCGGGCTATGAGAATCAGATCCGAATGTGATACTGCCTCCATTTAGTTTGATCAATTGCATTATATCTAATGAAGGATAGAACTCCTTCACTGGTTTTCTTTTTCCTGCTGTATTAATTTCTATTAGAACTTCCTTGTCTGATGCTATTTGAACAACTTCAGAAATCTTTGATCGAAAGAAGTCCATATTCCTCGGAAGCATCCCAAACTTCTTTGGTAAATCAATGTGTCCAATTATATCTAATTTGAAAGAAGCGACCATATCTTTTAGTAAATTGGCATATTTATTCCAAATATATTCAATCTTTTCTGGAGTACTCCATTTGTCTATATATTGCGGATTGTCAAAAGGATAGTCATCGACATGGTGGATAGAGCCTATGATATAGTCAAAATCGTAACTATCTATTAGTGAAGCAACTTCATCCATTTTTCCAGGAACATAGTCAATTTCCATTCCACATAAAACTTCTATTCCATACGGGTTGTTCTTTACTTCCTCGATTATCTCTATGTATCGCTCAATCTGGGATAAATCCATCCTGCATTCAGTATCGAAATTTGCAGGAGCAGGGCAGTGGTCGGAAAAGCCTATTACTTTCAATCCAATTTCGTGAGCACGCCTTACATATTCGATAGGCTTGCCGCAAGCGTGTTTGCACAAAGGTGTGTGCATGTGGTAATCGCAGATAACAGACATATTATCTTAACATTCCTAACAGTAAAAAAGAGCCTTGGAAAACCAAGGCTCTTAAATTTGTAACTATCTAGCAGTAATTACTTTTGCTTAATAGCTGCATGAGCGGCGGCTAATCTTGCGATTGGCACGCGGTACGGGCTGCATGATACATAGCTCAAACCTATGTTGTGACAGAATTCAACTGTCTTTGGGTCTCCTCCGTGTTCGCCGCAGATACCAAGCTTGATACCAGGACGAGCTTTCTTTCCAAGTTCGACGGCATACTTAATAAGTTTGCCTATCCCGCCCTGATCAAGGACTACGAACGGGTCGTACTCGTATATGCCGAGTTTTACATAATCTTTAAGGAATTTTCCGGCATCGTCACGAGAGAAACCGCAACCCATCTGGGTCAGGTCATTTGTTCCGAAGGAGAAGAATTCAGCTTCAGCTGCTATTTCGTCTGCTGTCATAGCGGCTCTTGGAACTTCAATCATTGTTCCAATCTTAACTTCGAGCTTAACTTTCTTTTCTTTTTCTACTTCAGCTATCACCTTTTTAGTGATTTCTTTCTGATGTATGAATTCTTTTACATTTCCAACGATCGGAATCATGATCTCAGGTTTTGAACCCTTCACAGAAGCAGCAGCTTCGCATATAGCTCTAACTTGCATTTCTGTAACTTCAGGGAAACTGATACCAAGACGGCATCCGCGAAGTCCGAGCATCGGATTGTATTCATGGTTTTCTGCTACCAAAGATATAATCTTGTCTAGCTTTACTCCCATTGTTTTTGCCATTTCTTTCTGTCCGGCTTCATCAGCAGGAAGGAATTCATGGAGCGGAGGATCTAGGAGACGGATTGTAGCAGGTCTGCCTTCGAGAGCCTTGAATATTCCGATGAAGTCTGTTCTTTGGAGTGGAAGCAGTTCATCTAAAGCTTGCTTGTACTGTTTGACAGCAGCAGCCTGCTCTTTGGTCATACAGCAATCTTTGCCTGATTTAAGGTCATAAACAGATTTTACGCTGTGAGCTTCTTTTATCTTCTTGACTTCTTCAGCTACAAGGATAAGTCTGCGGAAAGATATGATTTTTGTTCCTTCGAAGAACATGTGTTCTGTACGGGTTAAACCAATTCCTTCTGCGCCGAATCTAACAGCTACTTCAGCATCGTGAGGGGTATCTGCATTTGTTCTTACGCCGATTTTCTTGTATTTATCAGCGAGCTTCATAATTTCAGCAAATGGCCCGACCAAAGCGGCCTCAACTGTTTCGATTTGGCCTTTGTAAACAGCTCCAGTTGAGCCATTAAGAGAAATCCAATCGCCTTCTTTTATTACTTCTTTGCCAACTACGAATTGCTTCTTGGCATAATCCATTAAAACTTCACTGCATCCTGCTACGCAGCAAGTTCCCATTCCGCGAGCTACGACTGCAGCATGAGATGTCATGCCACCGCGAGCCGTAAGAACGCCCTTGGATACATGCATTCCGGTAATATCTTCAGGGCTTGTTTCGATACGGCAAAGAATTACATCTTTGCCTGATTTTGCCCATTTTTCAGCATCTTCAGCATTGAATACAACCTGACCTGTAGCAGAACCAGGAGAAGCTGGAAGACCTGTTACAATTTTCTGAGCCTTAGCTTCTGAAGCTTTAACAAATACAGGATGCAGGAGCTGGTCGAGAGAAGCAGGTTCTACTCTTAGAACTGCTGACTTTTCATCAATAAGCTTTTCTTTAACTAAGTCAGTAGCAATTCTTACCGCAGCCTGAGCTGTTCTCTTTCCATTACGGGTCTGGAGCATATATAGAACGCTTTTTTCAATTGTAAACTCGAGGTCCTGCATATCTTTATAATGCTTTTCGAGTTTAGTTTTGATAGCATCAAGTTCTTTGAAGCATTTTGGCATAGCTTCTTCAAGTGATGGGAACTTTGATTTTCTGGTAGCTTCTGCTACGCTCTGAGATTTGGCCCATGCTTTTGAGCCGGCAAGAGTAATTTGCTGAGGAGTACGAATACCTGCAACTACATCTTCGCCTTGAGCATTGATAAGGAATTCACCATAGAAATAAGCGTTTTCGCCTGTGGATGGGTCACGGGTGAATGCTACGCCGGTTGCGCAGTCTTCGCCGGCGTTACCATATACCATTGACTGAATAGTGACGGCGGTACCGCGAAGTCCTCTGATATCGTTAAGCTGGCGATATTTTTCAGCGCGTGGATTATTCCATGAATCAAATACAGCCTGAACGCCTCTCCAGAGCTGTTCGATTGGATCTTGTGGAAACTCTTTCTTTGTAATTTTCTTTACAATAGCTTTATAGGAATCAACAAGAGCTTTTAGATCAGCGGCTGTGAGATCTGTATCGAGTTTTGCTTTCTTTTTGTGCTTAAGAGTTTCGAGTTCATGTTCGAAAAGGTGGTGTTCTACGCCAAGAACCACATCGCTGAACATCTGCATGAAGCGGCGGTATGAATCCCAAACGAATCTTTCGTTCTTTGTGAGCTTAATCATGGCCTGAATTGTTACATCATTCAGTCCGAGATTAAGAATTGTGTCCATCATACCAGGCATTGAAGCGGCGGCGCCTGAACGGACAGATACGAGTAGTGGATTTGGACCTTTACCAAAAGTTTTCCCTGTAAACTTTTCGAGTTTCTTGAGCTGAGCTACTACTTCTTTGTCAATTTTTGCGAAGAGTTTGTCTTTTCCGATTTCGGAATACTCTGCGCAGGCTTCTGTTGTGATTGTAAATCCTGGAGGCACAGGCAAGTCGAGACTAGCCATGTCGGCAAGGTTTGCGCCTTTACCGCCAAGAATAGACTTCATTGTTGCGTTTCCCTCTGAATCACCTTTACCAAAGAAATAGACATACTTTGTGGCCATAAATTTCTCCTTTTTTATAAACCTAAATGTCTTTTTAGTGTTGTTATTTAGTTTGAATTATTGCGACAAGTAATTGTGAGTTTATCGTATAACAAAATAGTTTGCAATTTGCGTAAAAATCTTTTTTCATAAAATCATACATATTTAATGCTAGAAGGTAGAATGAATAAATTTGAGATAGTTCTTTTTAGTCCCCAGATACCTCAAAACACTGGAAATATCGGCAGACTTTGCGTGAATACGAACTCAAAGCTTCATCTTATAAAGCCCCTCGGGTTCTCTCTTGATGAAAAATACATAAAGCGAGCCGGAATGGATTATTGGCAGTATGTGGACCTTCAAGTTCATGAAAACTGGAGCACCTTTGCAGAGTCAAAAGATAGAAATTCTCTTTTCTTTTTCTCTACCAAAACAGATAAAGCTTTTTGGAATTGTTCTTATTCAGCTGATACACAAGATGAAAAAGTCTATTTAGTCTTCGGCAGTGAGAGCAAGGGACTATCTGCAGAACTATATAAAAATTATGCAGATAGACTTTACACGATACCAATGTTTGGCGAACACGCCAGGAGCTACAATTTAGCCAATTCCGTTGCTGTTGTACTTTTTGAAGGATTGAGAAGAATTCACTCGAAAAGCTGAAAACTCTACGGATTAAGCAGGCAAAAACCAATTATTGGGTCGGGTAACCTTTTAGCGTCGGTACCTACTAATTCTGTCATGATGACTTCCATGATATGCCAGGTTTTAACTCCTTTTCTTATGCATCCAGCAGTAACGCTTTTATCTCTGCCGCAGGCAATGTGCATGTGAAGAAAAGGTTTTCCTTCTGAATCAGGGAATATAGTCCCGACGCCCAGAATTTCATGGGCATCGTCAAGAATAGCAGTCATTGGAGTGATAGTTTGAGATCTGGAGAGCATGGGGCCAGTAATAAGCACACTTCCTTTGTCGGCTCCGCCTAAAATAATTAAACTTGCCGCCTTGATTGCGTGGTCAGCGGCAAATTTTTCTAATTCTTCATGGATTATGTCTCCATCTTCCAAACGGATAACGAAAATTCTTCCCTGTTTTGCTTCGGAATATTTCATCTAGCAAATGAGTTCAAAAACCTAGTAGATTTCAGGTACAAAAGTCTGCTCGGTAATTGGTGGTCTTACATATCCTTTAGCTGGTTTTCTTGGCTCAAGCTTGAATGACTTTGGTGTTAGATCCTCATACTTGATTAGGCTAAGAATATGGCTCATGCAATTTAATCTAGCCCTCTTTTTGTCATCGCCATTGACTACGAACCAAGGAGACTGCTTTGTATCAGTAAAAGAGAACATAACATCTTTAGCCTTAGAATAATCTTCCCACATATCTCTGGACTTAAGATCCATCGGGCTTAATTTCCAGCGCTTTGTAGGATCGTCTATTCTGGCCTGGAACCTCTTTTCTTCTTCATCTGGGCTTACAGAGAACCAGTATTTGATAAGAATTATGCCTGAACGCATTAGCATTTTTTCAAATTCAGGAGCAGTTCTGAGAAAATCCTGATATTCGTCTTCGGAACAGAAACCCATAACTTTTTCAACGCCACCCCTATTGTACCAGCTTCTATCAAATATCTTCATTTCACCAGCTGATGGAAGGTGTTCCACATATCTTTGGAAATACCATTGAGTTTTTTCCTTTTCTGTAGGAACGCCCAATGCAACGATACTGCATATTCTGGGATTAAGGCATTCTGTGACAGTCTTTATAACTCCGCCTTTTCCTGCGGCATCTCTACCTTCAAAGAGAATAACTACTTTGAGCCCTTTGAGTTTTATCCATTCCTGAAGTTTAACAAGCTCAATTTGAAGCTTTGTTAATTCTTTCTCAAAGAATTCCTTATCTAATTTTCCCTTTGGATTTGCGCTCTTCATTTCCTTTTCTTTGTCTTTTTTATCTCCCATTATGCGGTCCTGATTTTGTTTAGAGTTTAATTGTTAAATGAAATATTAGTTATTCTCTAGGAAATCATCTAGGAAAAAGTTAACTGCTCCTGTCATTGCATCGTACATGCCAACTTTTGGTTCCCAGCCGAGATATTTTCTGGCATTTTCTATTGATGGCCGTCTGTGAGTGACATCCTGATAACCTTTTCCGTAGTAATTTTCCGATGATTCAATTACTATTTTAGAAGTGACGGGGAATTTCTTTCTTTGTGGATGTTTCTCAAATATATCAATGGTCATTTCGGCAAGTTCTTTGATGCTTGCTTCATTGGTTGGCGTGCCTAGGTTGAATATTCTGCCGTCTGCGCAACCATTCTTATTTTCTATAATTTTAAATAACCCTTCTATGCCGTCGCTGACATCTGTGAAACAGCGTTTTTGCTCGCCGCCGTCAACCAGCTTGATTGGTGTGCCATCAACTAGATTAACTACAAACTGAGTAATAACTCTTGAGCTTCCAAGTCTGGCAGAATCCAATGTATCAAGCTTTGGCCCTACCCAGTTAAATGGTCTAAAAAGAGAGAACTTTAATCCCTGCTGCATCCCATAAGCCCAGATAACTCTGTCAAGAAGCTGTTTTGAGCAGGAATAAATCCAGCGGGGCTTATTGATTGGACCAGTGATAAGCGGAGAAGTCTCTTCATTGAAAAAGTCATCAGTACACATTCCATAAACTTCAGATGTGGAAGGGAATATAACACGCTTATTATATTTCACGCAGTATCTTATTACTCTTAAATTTTCTTCGAAGTCAAGTTCAAAAACCCTGAGAGGATTTTTGACATAAGCCATTGGAGTAGCTATTGCTACGAGAGGAAGAACCACATCGCATTTCCTGACATGGTATTCAATCCACTCCCTGTGAATAGAAACATCACCTTCGCGGAAGTGGAAGCGCGGATTATTAATCGATTCTCCGAGTTTCTCGCAAGAGAGATCCATTCCATAAACTTCAAAATTGTAATCATCAAGCAATCTTTTTGTAAGCGCGTTTCCGATAAAACCGTTTACTCCAAGAATCAAAACTTTTGTAGTTTCTTGTTTCTTAGGCATCTTTCGTCTCCTTTAAATAGGGTATTTAAGTTTTGAAAAGTCAATTTTTCGGAATTATATCCTTGTCAAATTCGTTATACAATAGTTGAAATTAAACTGAAATATTTTTAACTGTAAATTACAGCTCATTGCTAAAAACATTTTTTATTTTTATGTTAGCTTTGGCAACTATGTCGGAAGAGTCGAGATTGTCTTCGTCATTGACTTTGCCCTTATGAATTACAAGGCAGTCTTTACCTGTAACGACAGTCAGAGGTTCTACTGAGACTACTTCCCCTGGTTTGCCTGATAAATTGGCATGGTTGAGGAGCTTTGAACTCCAGACTATTATTTTTTTGCCGTTGCAGAAAGTAAATGCGCCTGGAAATGGATCGGTAACGGCTCTTACTAAATTGTGAATTTCAAAGGCGCTTTTATCCCAATGAATTTGTCCGTCCTGAGGTTTCCTGCCTCCGAAGTAAGAAGCCTGGCTTTCGTCCTGTACATAAGATTTTGCAGTACCTTTGAGAATTTCAGGTAGCACTCTTTTGAGAAGGACTATACCAGCGTTTTCCATTTTAGGCTGAAGAGTCTTTATATTGTCTTCATCAAGTATGTCAAAAGCTTGCTGGTCAATCATTTCCCCTCTATCGGCTTTTTTTACCATCTTGTGAAGTGTAACTCCGGCTTTGGTTTCTCCATGCAGGACTGCCCAGTTTAAAGGCGATCTTCCTCTGTATTTTGGGAGCAGGGAGCCGTGAAGGTTGTAGGCATTGTTGTTTACAATATTTAGGATTTCGTCAGAAATCATTTGGCGGTAATAGAAAGAGAAAAGAACATCGGGCTTCATATCTTTTATTATCTGAATAAATTCAGGCGTATTTGGTGAAGGAGGCGCGTAAACCTTAATTCCTTTCTTTTCTGCAATCTTTGCTACTGATTCGAAATAAATCTTCTCATTAGGGTCATCTTCGTGAGTAACCAGAGCGCAAACTTCGTAGCCACATTTAAGAAGTTCTTCAAGCCCCACTTTTCCAAGTACATTGTATGCAAAAACTATCGCTTTCATTAGCATCCTCATAAATATTTTTATATTGCAGGAAGTTTCTTGAGGTTAAGTATAGGCAGAAATGAAAGTATTTTGTATTGAAGTAGTAGAAAAAGCAGATAAATAAAATGGTGCACTCAGAGGGATTTGAACCCCCAACCTTCTGATCCGTAGTCAGACGCTCTATCCAATTGAGCTATGAGTGCAGAGCTACTATGCGTTAGCAGGCTCATAAGTTACATTGACTTTCAGCGCCGTCAAGAATTTGGGCTATATTAATTTCCAAAATTTATTTGAACTAAGTAATTTGTGTCATTTGAAATGATAATTATTTGTTTTAACTTAAAAGCCTTTGTTTTGCCATTAAAGCAAGACAGAAATGTTTTTTGAAAAAAAACGAGGTCAGGAGAAGTCCTGAAAAAACAAAATTATTCAACCCGGATGTCTTCGTTGTTTTATACTAAAAAGTAATAACCAAAACACAAAAACGACGCAAAAGACATTGCCAATCAAAAAAGGAAGAAAATGACGCAGAAAATCACAGTGCAGGATCTTTTAGAAGCTGGCGTACACTTTGGGCATCAGCTGAAAAGATGGAATCCCAAGATGAAAGAATATGTTTATGGAGTTCGTAATGGCATCCATATCATAGACATAACAAAAACAATGTACCAGCTTGCTGATGCTGCTAGATTTTTACAGTCTATAGCTATTAATGGCGGAGATATCCTATTTGTTGGCACAAAGAGACAGGCTCAAGAAATAATTAAAGAAGCCGCTCAGAACGCCGGGATGTTTCATATATCAGAGCGTTGGTTAGGTGGAATCCTTACTAATAATTCTACTATTCGCAAAAGCATCAACAGGATGAATTCTATCCAGAAAGAAATTGAAGATACAAATTCAAGATTAAACAAGAAAGAAATCTCTTCTCTTTCCAGAAAATTAGAAAAACTCCACAAGAATCTTGATGGCATAAGTGAAATGAAGAAGCTTCCTGCTGCTATCGTGGTAGTTGATATTAACAATGAAGATATAGCTGTTAAAGAAGCTAAGAAACTCAATATCCCAGTTGTTGGAATAGTTGATACAAACGGAAATCCTGAGAATGTAGATTTTCCTATTCCTGGAAATGATGATGCTGTCAGATCTATCAGGGTTCTGATTAGTGTGCTTAGCGATGCTGTTGCCGTCGCTGCAGATATTTACCGTAAGAAAGCCGCAGAAGAAAAGATAGAAAGAGCTAAGAAAAAAGCTGAAGATGATGCTGAAAAAGATAAAGTAAGAGATGAAAAGAAACAACAGAGACCTCCAAAAGTTGAATTTTCAGAGACAAAAAGAAAGCCAATAGTAAGAAAACCTGCTACAAAGAAATCTGCAGAAGAAGTTCCGGCAGACAAGGAAGCAGAAGTAAAGCAGGAAGAAGCAAAAGCATAATTGCCTATTCAAACTAACTAAATCTCGGAGATTTTATATATGTCAGAAGTTAGCCCTCAGTTGGTTAAAGATTTACGCGAAAAAACAGGCGCAGGAATGATGGACTGCAAGAGAGCTTTAGCAGAAGCAAATGGCGACTTGGAAGCCGCTATAGATGTTCTTAGAAAGTCAGGTATAACAAAAGCAGAAAAGAAGTCTGGCCGTTCTGTTAAGGAAGGTTCTATTGTTTCTAAAGTTTCCCCTGAAGCCGGAGCATTGGTAGAAGTTCTTTGCGAAACAGACTTTGTGGCAAAGAATGAGAAGTTCAAAGATTACAGCTTGCAGATAGCCGAAAAAGTTTTGGCATTGAATGTCAGCGGCGATGTAAGCGAAAAAATCAATGAACTGGAAAAGCAAAATATTGTATCAATGATTGCTGCAATCGGCGAAAATATTCAAGTCAGAAGAGCAGTTCGCTGGATAGGTAAATGTTCTTCATACTTGCACATGGGTGGAAGAATCGGAGTAATGATACAGTACGAAGGCGAAGCCTCTCAGGCAGAGTTAAATGATATTTGTATGCATATAGCTGCATTCAACCCGACCTATATATGTTCGGAAGAAATTTGCCCTACACTTATTGACAGGGAAAAAGAAATTCATATTGCTCAGCTTGTTGGAAAACCTGCTCAGATGATTGAAGGCATTCTTAAAGGTAAACTTGCTAAGTGGTACAAGGAAGTTTGTCTGAATGACCAAGCTTGGATGAGAGACGATAAGGTGTCCGTCAAGCAAGCCAATCCTAAAATTTGCGTTAAGAAATTTGTTCGTTGGCAAGTTGGCGAACAGGCCTAATCTTATCCCTAAAAATATTAGATTTTATAGCCGGTTTTTACCGGCTATTTTTTTATGTCATATATAGATCGAGTTTACATTCATATTCCTTTTTGCCGTACCAAGTGCGGATATTGTGCATTTCACTCGATTCCAAGTCCAGAAGAAAAACTCATTGAAGCGTACCTTGAAAAACTAGAAGACGATATTAAACGCGCGAACCTCACATCTCCACTTAAAAGCCTGTACTTAGGCGGTGGGACTCCATCATATCTATCAGAAAATAATCTAGGAAGGCTATTCAGAAGTCTAAAAACATTTAATTTTGCTAGTGATGCTGAAATAAGTATTGAGTGTAATCCAGAGTCGCTAACTGAAGAAAAAATTGATCTAATATCCGATTTTGCAAATAGAATTTCTTTAGGAGTCCAGTCATTCAATACCATGCACAGACAAACTATCGGACGAATCGCATGTATCGAGAATATTTCTTATCTAATAACATCTTTTCAGAAGCGTAATGTAAATAATGTTTCCTGTGACCTTATATATGGGATACCTAACCAGACTATAGAAGAAGTCAAAGACGATTTGAAAAGATTATTTGAGCTAGGGATTAAACATTTCTCTGCTTATTCTCTTACAATTGAAGAGAATAGCAAGCTCGACGGAAAGCTTACTGAACCTGAGCTTGAAGCAATAGATTTAACAGCCTCAGAAATCTGGGAAATAATGCCGGATTTAATCAGTGACAAAGGATTTAAAAGATATGAAATATCCAACTATTCCTTAGATGGATATGAGTGTCAGCACAACTGCGCTATCTGGTTTGGAGCTAAATATTTGGGGTTTGGCCCTGCTGCATCATCATTTGATGGAATAGACCGATGGACAAATCCGGAATTATCTGACTATCTTAATGGCAAAGCAGCCGAAGTTGATTCAATAACTCATAGTAAGCGGGTCTGTGAGATTTTTGCTATGGGATTGAGGACAGCATTTTGCTGGATAATCAAGACGGATATTTTTGGAGCAGAGATAGGTTCATCATTTGGAATTATCTTAAATTTGCCATTGCAAGACTGGAAGCCTTTACTAAATACGATTATTTCTTTGAAAGAAGATGGATTGCTTGAAGTAGATACTCTGCATGAAAATGGAATAGTAGTGAAATGTTCGGCTAGAGGTTTAGCTTTCTGGAACGATGTTGCTATGAGCCTTATTTAATTATTGTTTGAAAGTTGTAAACGACAGCGACTTCGTCACATTTTGGCCTTGAACAATTTGAACAATCATAGCAAATCTTCTCTGGAAAATCTGTTATTTCAGTTTGTCTAAATCCTGTTTTTATAAATACTTCCGGCCTAAGAGTTAAAGCAAAAATTCTTTTAGCATTTTTATTTGTTGAGATAATTTCTACAGCAAAAGAAATGAGTTTTTTGCCGATACCTTTATTGTTATGAGTCCTTTCTACAGCCAGAGATCTTATTTCAAATAATCCATATCCATAATCTTTTACTGCGGTGCAGCCTACAACTCTGCCTTCGAGTTCTGCTACAAAAAAAGTTTCAATTGCTCTCAGAATATCGGGTTTATCTCTAGGCAGTACAACGCCTTCTTTTATAGATGGAGACAAAATCCTTAAAATATCATCGGCATTCTTTGCACTTGCAGAAAAAATCCTCATTTTGCAGTAGTTGCAACAGGGGGAGTCGGTTCTTCTTTCTTGGTAGGTTCAACTTTCTCTTCAATAAATCTACCTATATGGCGATATCTTTGATATCTTTCTTCTTTTAAGATATCAGAAGTTTTTGAACCCATTTCTTTTAGATTCTTCAGTATGGCCTTTTTAAGAAGTTCGGCAGCTTTGTCATAGTTATAATGCGCTCCACCAATGGGCTCTGGAATTATTTCATCAACGAGTCCGAGTTTAAGGAGTTCAGAACTTATAAGCTTCAAAGATTCAGCAGCTTTGGCTGAGAATGTTCTGTCTTTCCATAGGATAGCAGCACAACCTTCAGGAGTAATCACAGAATAATAAGCGTGCTCCATTATCAAAATCTTATTCCCAATGCCAATGCCAAGAGCACCACCACTGCCTCCTTCCCCGATAACTATGGCTAAAACAGGCACATTGAGCTTGAACATATCTCTGAGATTTACGGCAATAGCTTCGCCCACATGTCTTTCTTCTGAGGCCACTCCTGGGAATGCTCCAGGGGTATCGATAAATGATATAATAGGGATATTGGCTAAATCGGCTAACTCCATTATCCTAATTGCTTTTCTATATCCTTCCGGGTGGGGACAACCAAAATTTCTATGAACATTTTCTTTGATATTTCGACCTTTTTGAGTGCCGATAATCATAACAGGCATGCCATCTAGTTTGGCAAATCCTCCAACTATCGCAGGGTCTTCAGCAAATCTTCTATCGCCGTGAAGTTCTATAAAATCAGTGAATATCCTTTCAATATAATCAAGGGTATATGGGCGGTTTGGATGCCTTGCAAGCTGGACTCTTTGCCAAGCTGTAAGTTCACTGTAAACTCGTTTCTTTGTATCTTCGAGTTTTTTGGATAGAACTGTTATTTCTTCAGATACATCTATATTGTTCGATTCGCTAAGGCTTTCAAGTTCTTTTATCTTAAGTTCCAGTTCGCTTATCGGTTTTTCGAAGTCAAGTACTGCATTAAGCATAAATAGAGATCCTAGTTTCAGTTTAAAAATTAAATTATCAGTGTAATTCAAGACTTATAATTGAAGTATTATAGTAAAAGCAAAAGATGTTACAAGCCTATTTTCCAAAAAGCTTATTAAAGTTAAAATAAATAAAAAACAACCTCAGGAATGAGTTAAATCTTCAGCGCAATATGAACTTCTTACCAGTGGAGCACTTGCCACATTATTGAAGCCTATTTTAAGAGCGAAGACCTTCCATAAATCGAATTGAGAAGGATGGACATAACGGTCTAAAGGCCAGTTTCTTGGCGTTGGCGGAAGATATTGCCCTATAGTGAGCATTGTCGCACCAGTACTCCTAATATCGGTAATGCACTCTTCTACTTCAGTATCTGTTTCCCCCAGCCCAACCATTAATCCTGACTTAATTGGCAGCTCGCCAGTTGAAAGTTCAAAAGCTTGTCTAAGGACAAATAGTGAATTCTCATAGGTGGCTTTCGCTCTGACTTCTTTGGTAAGCCTCTTTATTGTTTCAATATTATGATTAAATACAGTAGGTTTTGCACCCAGAACCATTTTTAGTGAATTCAAGTCACAGTTGAAATCTGGGGTAAGAACTTCAATTTTTATGGCATCAGAATTTATTTCACGGATTTTTCTTATTGTTTCGGCAAAAACTGATGCACCTCCATTGGGAAGATCGTCTCTGGTAACACTGGTTATAACTACATACTTAAGCTGCATTTCCTTGACAGCTTTTGCCACATTTTCAGGTTCGGCTGAATCTATAGGATTTGGCAAACCTGTATTTATAGCGCAGAACCGACAGTTTCTGGTACAAATATTACCTAGAAGCATAAATGTTGCTGTGCCTTTATGCCAGCATTCACCCAAATTTGGGCATTTGGCGCTTTTGCATACTGTATTAAGTTTATGATTTTTAAGTATGTGGGAGATATCCTCTCTACAATTACCTGTGTGAGTTTTAACTCTGATCCATTCTGGCATTCTGGGGCGTCTAGAAAAGATGCTATTAATTTCTTTTGTCATCAAGGCAAGTATTTTAGAATATTCGTAATTGATAATAAACGGCAAATTAGCTTTGAGGCTTTTGAAAAGCAAATCTATTTGAGGTTCTTTCACGATTTTATAATAAGAGATGTTTGTAAGAATTTTATTTCTAGTTTATAATCGAATGACATTCTTATTAACTTGTATCTGTATTGTGTTATCTAATGAAAAAATACCTCTTTAACTTTTTTCTCTTGCCGTTGCTTTTGCTGTTTTTGTTTTCTGCGCCCCTGAACGCAGCACTTGAGCCGGAATATCGCTTTGGCATTATTTCTAGAATAGTCTGTGCAGTTCTTGCAAGTGAACATTTTAATCATCAACCTGACCAGAAATTGCTTTCCGATGAACTTTTTGATGAATACTTAAAGACGCTTGATCCTAACCATCTTTATTTTACTCAGAAAGATCTTGATGATTTTAAATATGGAATTTCCGGAGACCTTTATACAAATCTGAGCAGAGGCGATGTTAACTTTGCTTTTGTGGTCTATAACCGTTTATTGGATAAAGTAAAAGTCAGAGATGAATATTCTAAAAACATTATAAAAAAAGG
>JBAXXY010000041.1:0-19325 GCA_037127655.1 Lentisphaerota bacterium | reverse complement strand
ATTAAGTATATCTCTAAGCTGTTGTATTTCTGCATACTCTAATACTTTTACGGTTACATCAACAACAGATTACACTCCAGGCAAGTATCAAGCAGGAAAAATATCAGGGATGTGCCTCCGCAAAGCAATAGAGCAAGCAAAGGATGGAGATGTTATTTTATTCGATTTACCGAAAACAAATCTAAATGAGCCGCAAACGATTACTATAACTTCCGAACAAGATATAACACAAGGGTTTACTCTTGATGGTGGAGTTGAAGGAATTATAATTCAGGTCGAAAATCAGGTAACATCAAATCATCGTGTCTTCAATGTCGATTTATCAAGTTCGCAACATCCATTCACATTGATAAATATGACTCTTAAGGGCGGAAATATATCGGCTACTTTTGATAGCGGAGGCAGTATTTTTATAATTGGAACCTCAATAGTTAATATGACTAATGTGACAGTACAGGGTTCGACGGCAGAGAATGGCGGTGGAATCTATATAGGCGCCGAATCTACTGCTAATATTAATGGTGGAATGGTAGATAGCTGTACAGCTACTGGCGTTTACCCTGGCGCTGCAGGTGGAATTCGTTGCGACGGAAATCTGACAATCGCTAAAAATGGCCTTACTGGAACTATTATAAGCAACAATAAAGGATCTGGTATTACATTCTCTTATGATAATGTACATTCTGTTGATTCAGCTAGAATCACAGGAGCTACAATAAGTGAAAACACTCTAGGATCAGATGGAGGAGGAATCCATATAGAAGGAAGGGATTCGTTTATTGCAGACTGTATAATTGAAAACAATACAGCCGCATGGGGCGGAGGAATCCAAAATACCGATGGTCAATACCACATACTTGGGACTTTAACCGTGACTAATTCAATTATCCGAGCTAATACAGCTACCGGCGGCAACCCCGGCCAGCCTTCTATGGGCGGAGGGATTTTTAATTTATGCATAGCCAACATAGACGGATGCACAATCGGTGGAACTACAGTCGCAGACAGTAACAGAGTAGTCGAAGGGTATGGAGGAGGAATTGGTAATATTGGAACCATGACCATCTCAAACAGCACTATCAGCAATAATAGCGTTACAGGGACTCCATTTGATATTGGCAAAGGCGGCGGGATAGCAAATGCTTCTGCTACCGGAACGGATCCTGCTTATATAGGCAGTTTAACTGTTACAAATTGCACGATCAGTTCTAACACAGCCGAATTTGAGGGTGGAGGTATTGGGAGTACGCGCTGGAATGGCGGAACTCCTATTCTTAATGTAACAAATAGCACGATCAGTGAAAATAAGACTACAGGGGCTGAGGGGGTCGGAGCTGGCATACAGTCCGATATGACTAATACGACGATTAACAGTTGCACCATAATTAAAAACCAAAATGAATTAACATTTTATATAGCTGGGTTAGACGATAGTTACGGCGATCCAGATGGAAGCCTCACCATATCTAATACAATAATTGCAGGAAATCTTAATACTGATTTAGGCGGCTGGGTTGACCTGAGAGTTTTCAATAATTCACCTCAGAGATTTTTTGACAATGGCTATAATGTGGGTGGTCGATCTGGTGTTGGAGGCAGTGATTATACTTGGGGGGCTACAGGCGACTGGTACGGGACTGACGGCATAGTTGGTGATTTCTTGAGAGTCAATCCGCCTACACCACTGCCTGGCGGTCTTTATCTTGATTCGGCACTGGCAGTTAATGGCGCACTCAATAATGTAAAAACCTATGCTATTACAAATCCGACAGCTAGTAAACTTTACTCAATACCTTATGCAGCAGGTGGTAATACATGGAATCATACTCCTCCTACCGATGAGAGAGAAATAGCCAGAACTTTTGTCGAAGAAATAGATAGAGCTATAGGCGCATATGATGCTTCAGTGCCACCAGGTGTGCTTTCAGGACAAAAGCCCTCGACTAAAAAGCCATAAATATGAAGGGACTCAGGCCTCTGAGTCCTAGAATGTAGTCGAAATGGCTTCTCCAGGAGGATTCTAATCGTCTATTATTATTCGAAGCCTGCTCCGCTGTCGCACTTTCCGCCTGCGGCGGCTCCTGACAAACATCTGTCTCCTGCAGCAGCTCCGGAACCGCAGCCAGAACTTGCTTCCGGTCCTGATTTACAGCCTAATGATGATGCTTCATTGCCATCACAGCAGACAGCCGCCGAAAATAAGGATGGGAAATTGGAGTAGAGTTTTGGTTTGTCGTATTTCATTTTATTTTGCTCTTGTCAATAAAAGGTTTATACAGATAGTTTATCTTCCAGCTATTGGAATCTTTCTGGAATCTGCCGATCGCTTTATTTTTGTAGTACAATAATTTCTCTGTTTCGCCATTGCGATTGACATATACTATTTTTGTTTCAATGAATTTATGAAAAACTTTTAATATCCCTGCTTTGGAGACGGTATTGATAATTGTTTTAGGCGCAAAAGTCAGATAAGGGTATGTATATTTTCTCAGCAACATAAGTTTGTGAATGACAAGGCCGTGATTTCCCCTTTGGATTTTAAATGTTCTGTTCTTTCGTTTTGCCGAGAGAACAATCCCTATTATCATTGAATACGGGACAATGCCAGGATCAATCTTATTATTGTTGTCGCCTCTGGTGATTACCCCGTCTTTTTCTATTTTTATTATGCGATGAACGATATCAAAGAGTTTATCTGGTCTGGAATAAACTATCACATCGCCCACTTTAAGCTGTGAGGGCTGTTCAAAAGTCTCTAGGATAAGACCGTCCCCGCTCTTCAGTGTAGGATACATGCTTGGGCCGGAACAGGTGTTTAATTTTGATTTATATTTATCCATTTATTTTGAAACTTGAAATTTGAAACTAGATACTTGAGATTGGAGACTTTTATTTCCAAGTTTCCAGTATCGAGTTTCTAGTTCCCATTTTTGATTCCCGACTTAATAAATAGATGATTTGGTCTTGGTGATAAAGGCATTTAATTTGGGACCTAATTCATCAATAATAATTTTGTATCTCTCGACATCTGCATCTGATATAATTTTCCTTCTGATAAGCTTTCGCAGCCAGGACTTGGTTTCTTCAAAAGAACCTCTGGAGTATAAATAGAAATTCTTTCTATCAGCAGAAGTAAATGCAATATTGACAGCAATACTATCAGCAGACCGTATTATCTGATAGCCTATTGTATTTTGAACCTTCTTATCCCATTTTGCAAAATCATACCATATAAAATCAGATAACTTTTCAGCCAGAACATAAATATCCAAATCATAAACTTCTTTCATCTATCTTCTCTTCCCCCAGTTTCAAGTATCTAGTTTCCAATTTCTACAGGACTTTCTCAATCTCATCATAGAATTTTCCGTGAAGCGTGGCCTTGAGTGTATAATAAGGAGTTTTGTCGGCAATATCACATGCGGTTTTAAAGAGATTTGAAATCATCATTTTCTGTGATTGTTTATCTTCCTTGTCCCAGCATCTTTCCCAAATTTGCTTGAGTCCTTCAAAGATTTTCTGAATGGCGATTGCCTTTTTTACAGGCACTATCGCATCTACATCTGATTGCTCAAGAAAAAAGATTGCACTCAATGGCACAGAGTGTGAAGATTCATAAGTGCTAAACCTGGTGCCCCACAAATGATCGCTCCATGTAGGCATCGGATGAACCCTGAAATTGTCATCTTTGTCTCTTATTATCAAAGCTGTATCATCGCTTAGTGGTTTGAAGCGTGGAGGAAACCTTCTTGAGCAAGTGGATTTGCCGGTTCCGCTGGATGCAGTTATCAAAATGCCTTTTCCATTCAATTCGGCCAAAGCGGCATGGACAGGACTGCCGTTACACTTGGAATAATGCCTGAATATTGACCTTAGGGATAAAAGCATATTGACTACTTTTATTTCAGGATGCTCTATGAAGTCTTTATTAAGTTCCACAAAAATCTCAGGTTTTTCATGATGTGACCACATTCTATAGACGGCTCCCTGTTTATAGGTCTTCCAGTCGGTCAAATCAGAATCAGGTGGGAGATTATCTTTATTAAGCGCTAAAAATAACAGGCTGTTATCTGCTTCTTTTGAATTAGACTCTTTCAAACCCATTATTGTGCTTAACTCTTTCAGCCATGGAGCTATTGATTCAGTCGCTGAAAACCCCCATACTTTTCCATCCGAAAGAGTGAGTTTATAAGTTTTTTCATCGCCTTTTATCTGTCTAAGCATAGTTTAGTTATAAAGTTATCAAGTTGAAGGTTTATAAAGTTAGTAAGGTTACATGTTCTCTGCATGTTGCTATGAAATGAAACTGTCAAAGAAGTTTCTATAATCCTCAAATTTCATAAGTTCATCATGAACACCAATCATTGGGTCCTTTCCTTCTCTGAAGAATAATATTTTGTCCGCAGACTTAACTGTATTGAGCCTGTGAGCTATGGTAAAGAGCGTTCTGCCTTTTATGATGTTTGGAAGCATCGAATATATTGAACTTTCAGTAACATTGTCAAGTGCAGAAGTCGGTTCGTCCATGATGAGTATATCGGGGGATTTTACCAAGGCTCTGGCGATAGAGAGTCGCTGTTTTTGACCCTCTGAAAGATTAATTCCTTCTTCTTGCAGAGGTGTGTTATATTTAAGTGGTAGTTTGTCTATAAAATCGTGGATATCTGCAATTTTGGCGGCTTTTACGACATTTTCAAGTGATGCGTTTTCATTGCCATACCTTAGATTATCTATTATTTTTCCTGAGAGAAGTTCGGTGTGTTGAGATACATAGCCTATCCGTGTCCTCAATGATCTTACATTGTATTGTGAAGCTTTTATCCCGTCGAAAAGGATTTCCCCTGTTTTGGGTTTATAGAATCTCATAATCAGGCTGACGAGCGTAGTTTTCCCCACTCCGCTTTTGCCGATGATTGCCCAATGTTCCCCATGAGCTGCTTTGAATGAAACATTTGTCAAAACAGGTTTATGAGGTTCATATTCGAAGCTGACATTTTTGAACTCCACTTCGCCATTGAGAAATTTTACATCTCTGCCGCTTTCGACATTATCTTCAGGCATAGCATCAAAAAGTGCAGCCACTCTTTCCAGCGCCGCTCTTGTGCTCTGTAGTTGATTTGCGCTTGAAGCAAGATAAGTCGCAGGACCATAGACAAATGAAAGATAAGATAGGAAAGCTAAAAGAGAACCAACGCTCCACTCGCCCTGAATAACCCAATATGAACCAAAGGCAAGTACAAAAAACCTGGCGACATTAGGCATAGCCGACATAACATAATTATTGAAAGAGTTTAGAATCGCCTGTTCGTTCACGGCTTTGTTGTTATTCCTTATTTCTTTGACAATATCGCTTTGTGCTTTCTTCTCTCTGGAAAAAGCCTTGATAAGCGGGATAGAGGAAAACATTTCCTGAAATATCGAATAGTACCTGGCGCTTCTTTCCCTATTTATATGGCTTAATGTGTAACTTCTCTTTGCGAAAAAAATAGTTGCAAAAAGCGGGATAGGCAGAGATAGCATCACAGGTATGGCAAGTTTCCATTCTAGATAGAAAAGAAAACCAATGCCGCCTATAAATCGAAAGAACTGCATTATTACCTGAACTACAGTTCCTGAAAAAAACCAGTTTACCCCGCTCACATCCGAAGTAAGCCTGGACATCAAATATCCTTTGTGAGTGTGATCAAAGAAGGTTTTAGGCAGAGAAAATACTCTGTTTATCAAGTTGCTTTGAATATCCAGAGTTACCTCCTGATTAAACCTTGTAGAGTAAAAAGACTGAAGTTGATTTACTAAAGCTGAAACTACTGCTATACCTAAGAGCAATAAGAGCACAGGAGCTAACATCTTGAGGTGCTTATTCAATAGCACATCATCAATCAGATAACGGTTTATCATGGGCTGCGGATAAGTAAGCAATGAAGCTATGATCAGAAGACCATAGGTAACTGCTCCTTTCTTCCAATTCTTCAGCACGGAAGGATAAATATGCCTGAGACTGTCCCGAAGTTTTGCATATTTCCTGTCAGGGGAAATATGATCCTCTGGCAGTTTTAGAGTCAAAGAATTTTTTAAATAGGTAAAGTAGCTCTTCATTGGTTTTTAAGAGTTGAAAGTTATCAGGTTATAAAGTTGAAGGTTCATCAAGTTAAAAGATTGAATTTTTAATTCGTAATTACTAATTCTTAATTTATTTCTGACTTGCTTCCGGGACGGATTCTTGATTTTGGAAACAATCCTAACTTTTGGGCTTCTTCGCAGTACCATTGCGGTGCAAAAAGATCGTGGTGCCTGTAATAATTCATCGCAATGCAGGAACCGAGGCACTGGGATTTCATCAGGCAGTCTCCGCAAATACCATGCAGTTTTGATGGCAGACCTTTTCTGATATCATTTAAAATCTGGCTATTATTCCATATATCAGCAAGCTTGTCTTTTTCTGCGTGCCCGAATATGAGTTCAGGAACAGTTTCGCCGATGCCGCAGAGAGCGTACTTGCCGCTTCCCAATACGCCGATAATACCGAATATCCCGCATCTGCCGCTTGACTGGGTAAATATTTTACCAAGAGGTCTGAATGCCACAGGATGAGAATAAACTACTCTTATTTTTGATGACGGCACCAATGTATTTTCAACCCAACTGCCGATGTCAATAAGTTCCTTCATAGAGAGGGTCTGTCCTGCATCGTGCATCTGTTCGCCTCTGGCTGTAGGAGTAACAATATTGAACTTTACCGATTCGGCATTCTCTTTCTCAGCCAAACGGACTATTCCTTCCATCTGATCTTTATTAAGAGTCATTACTGACATAATGATCTGAGGGCGAAGCCCGGCTTTAACCAGATTTCTTACGCCTTTTAATGCCGCCTCGAAACATCCTTCCACGCCTCTTACCCATTCATGAGTTTCAGCATCTGTTCCGTCAAGGCTGACTGAAACAAAAGGTCTTTTGCATTTAATTATTTTCTCTACAATTTCCGGAGTGCATTCCAACCCATTTGTTTCGATAGTGAGCTGTAAATCTTGTTCTTTAATATGGTCAAGGATTCTGTGAATGTCAGGGTGAATAAGAGGTTCGCCGCCGGTAAGCTTGACGCTCGACATGCCAAGTTCTTTGCCCTGTTTTATAATGTCTTTAAACAATTCAAAGTCCAAAGCCGGCCATTTGGCATCTTTGTTTTGGTATTTAGGCGCAATCCAGCAATGTCTGCATTTCAGATTACATCCTTCAGTAAGGTAGAAATATATAGTGTTCAGATAATAGCCGCACTGCGGCATGGATATTTTATTTTCTGTGTTATTTTCAGTCATTATTACACTCTATCAATTACGAATTAAAAATTACGAATTACGAATTCTGGCAGTTTCAACATTCAGGTAGTTTGCCTCCAGCATCGAGAAATGTCCTGTAGCAAGCGTCAGGAGAAGGGTTATTTTCATTGCCTGTCAGTGTATAGGCAAGAGCAGGGCACCCTCCTCTGCAATATGGGATAAATTTACAATCTTTGCAGAAATCAAAATCTTTTAAAGAAGTGTCTCTTCTGTCCCTCAGTCTCTTTAGTTCAGGATGGTTTTGCCAGACTTCTTTCAAACTATCCTTATTGATTCTCCCTAACTCTATGTGAGGAATCTGTCCGCATGGAATCATTATCCCATCAGCTCTAATGGCCATTTTACTGAAAACACCACCGCAACTTCTAAGATAGCCGCAACTGGACAAGGCTTCTTTCCCTTCATCAAAAGCCTTCTGCATCTCTTTCCAATGCTTTCCTGAAGCCAGCGGACCTGCCTGAGCTTGAATTCGTCCATTATACTTCTTATTAAGCTCAAAAAGTTTAGCTATCGTATAAGAATACTCCTGAGCATTGAGTTGGACAGTATCCTTATTTTCACGACAAAGACCGACATGGCCTGCGGTATTTGTTGAGAAAGAAGGCAAGCCTACATCTTCAAATAGAAGTTCGCTGACTCTATCAAGTTCTTTGTAATTAAATTTGTGGATTGTAACTCTTACTGTTGCCGGAATGTTATGTTTAATTAGCACTTTTAGTCCGGCAAGGGCTTTTTCAAATGTGCCTTTACCTCTGAAAACATCGTGCGATTCGGGACCGGGGCCATCTATGGAAACTTGAAAACTATTACATCTGCCAGACGACTTGATAAATTCGACTATCTCATCAGTTATCAGAGTCCCATTACTAAGTATTGAGAACCTCATCCTATTATCATAAATACCTTTGATAAGTTCTCTTAAATCTTCTCGGATAAGCGGTTCTCCTCCGCACAAGCATACATCCTTGACTGCGCATTCCTTAAGCTCGCCGAAAAACTTCAGCCATTCTTCAGTGGACAAATCCGTGTCTGTATCGCCGGCGCTCGTAAAATGAGAACAGTACGAACAGCGCAGATTGCATCTGTTGGTAATATTAAGATCCAGGCTTTCCGGGGTGTTCTTAACCCTCATATCTGATGCCATTTATAACCTCTTTATTAAACGCTTTCAAATCCGATGAGGCCCCGTTTTTCCAAGTCAGCCAGAAATTCATCAATGTGCTGCACTGCATCTTTCGGGACATCTTCACAATCTTCCTTGAGGGACTTAAGAATACTTTCTTTATTATGTTTGCCATCAAGTTTTTTCCAAATGAAAGCGCTGACCGGATTAAGTCCGAAAGTTTCATTTGAATCTGGATCAAACAACACAGCCCAGTCATCAAATTCCTCTCTGAAAACGACCATTGAGTTTGCAATCGGATACTCTTTCTTTAATTCCATTGAATGTTCTCCTGTGTTAGGTTTTTTTTAAATAAATTGAAATGTTATGTCTCTAGCCAATGATTCAAAAGACCGGCCTTTTTACCATTTCTAAATGCTTTTTTAACTTCCTTATTATTAGTAAATAAATACTTATAGATAATTCCAAGGAAAGTAAACAATATATTTAGCAGTGATCGGAATTGAAGCATTATCATCTTGAATCCCTTATACTTATCTTTATCAGCAGAACCTATTCTTTCCTTTGAAAAAAAAGACTGCTTTATTATATATTTCAAACTCATTTTTTTCAGAGAATAGAAAAGATAATAAGAGAAAGTGTATGGCTCTGTATTTAATGTATAATCTTTGCATATAATAAGATCAGTAAGTATATCTTTGACCTTACAATCGAAGTCAGATGGTTTGATTCTTTCCATAAAATCTTCAGGAATAATAGTCCCGAAGAATTCTTTTGCTAAGATTAAAGAGGAGTATAAAGTTTTTGAATTTCCCCATTCATCTTCCCTGAGCAATTCTACTACAAGATTCCAGTCAATGTCACAATTGCTTAAAATTACATGCAGGTCGTATAGGAAATGTATGCCTAATTTGCTGGTATTGTACTTGAGCCCGTGGATTGCCATGTAGAGCAAAATATCTTTAATGCTCATTATTTTTGTGAGATTTCCGTCAATATCGGTCTCTCTTGCTCTAGCCCATATCATAGGTAGATTTTTGAGTTCGATGTTCTCAAAAAGGTATCTATGTATTTCCACCGGTAACCAATTAGGCCTTACCAGTGCAGGATAATGATTCACAAAAACATCTTTAACTATTTTTAAATCGCCTTCTTCGTATTTCTCGGCATATCCTTTTGAAAGCAGCAAGTTATAGGCTCTATCTATGTCTTCATCCTTAACGAGAATATCTATATCGCACATTGGCCTGAGCAAGGAATGAATATAGATTTTTTCAGCAAGATGTGAACCCTTCAGAAGTATATGATCTATTCTGTTATCATTAAATATTTTTATAAGTTCACAGAGCTGTTTATGTCTTTGTATATCTTTTCTTGAACAAGCTAGATAGCTATCTCTTAATGTCTCTTCCCAGTCTGCAGGCAGAGAAATTTTATGAGATTTGAGCTTGTAGTATAGAAGCGCCAGCAGGTTATTATGTCGCGCAATTTCATAAATAGATGACCAATCTGAAGATGACATGGCGCCAATAGCAGAGAACTCCTCTTCAGATAAAGAGTCTCTAAGAATGCTGCAAAAAATAATTTCTTTTCGGTTCATCATATCTATTTCTATAATGCTTGAAAACTCTAATTTTAAATCTTATTACAAAGAAACTACGCAAATAAATTGAAAATATTTCTTTCTTTTTTATCTTATAAGTTCAAATAGGAAATTATTTCTCATATTGCTTTGATATCATGAATATAAAGATAGATAAAATCATTAACCTTAGAAAATCAAAAGGGCTGACAATTATCAGGCTTGCTAAGCTCTTGGATGTAACGACACGAACAGTTTATAACTGGGAATCAGGAAGATCATACCCAAGCAAAGCAGAATTAACGGCAATAGCTCATCTCCTTAATGTGAGATTATGTGAGATTTCAGATTATAAAGATTTCCCTTTGTTTTATTCCAAACCATCTCTTTTGCCTAAACAAACCGTCCAGTTAAACAGCATCATAGACCAATACAAAGCAACCCCTGATTTTAACCCATATCCTATACTCAAAGTCATAAATGAAAATATAAGGCTGACCAGTGAAAACAAGCGTTTCGATATGAACTTGAAAAGATATAAATCCTTACTCGATTCTCTGAATGTCATCATATACACAAAAGATAACAACCGAACCATCAGATACTACAACAAATCTTTCCTGAATATCATCCCGGACTCTATTAGAGAAGAAAATATTTTAGGAAGTAAATTCTCGGACATATTTAAATCTGGAGAAAATGAAGAGGTTTCTAAAATGGAAAATGATATTTTTCTAAATGGAATACCTGTTGCAGATAAGAAAATCAATATTGTCCTTTTAGGTGACAAGTGCAAATGCTTGTTTTCAATAACGCCCATATCAGAAAATGAAAATATTGTATCTGAAATTTTAGTGTCTATTAAAAATGTTTCTTTTCTATCCTAAAATCATATATACGAGATTATTAGCAATACTGATTCTATGCTTGAGTGTTAACCTTTTTGGAAATAATGGAGGAACGAATGTTATGTTAAAAGAATTGACGGCCGAAGAAGCAAGAGTCATTATCAGTAAAGGAACTGAGAGGCCTTTTAGCGGTCAATATTATTCTCTTAAAGACGATGGAACTTATGTATGCAAACAGTGCGGAGCTGAGCTCTTTAAATCTGATGATAAATTTAGCTCCAATTGCGGATGGCCGAGTTTTGATGACCAGATACCGGGATCAGTAAAATTTCTGCCTGACGCCGATGGGCAGAGAACTGAAATCCAATGCGCGAAGTGCGGCGGACATCTTGGTCACATTTTTTATGGAGAGGGTCTTACTCAAAAGAATGCGAGATATTGTGTAAACTCAGTCTCTATTGATTTTAAAAAACATGAAGAGAGGACGATCGTTCTCGGTGGCGGATGTTTCTGGTGCATTGAAGCTGTCTTTCAGAATATGCCGGGTGTTATTAAAGTTGCCTCAGGCTATGCAGGAGGAACCGTTAAGGATCCATCTTATGAAGAAGTCTGCGAAGGAGAGACTGGTCACGCTGAAGTTATAAAAGTCCAATACAATCCTGACAAAGTGAGCTTGAGTGAGATTCTTGAACTCTTCTTCCTAGTTCATGATCCTACTACTCTTAATAGGCAGGGCGCTGATTCCGGCACACAATACCGCTCTATAATTATCTATAATGATCCGGCTGACAAAAAACTTATTGATGATTATCTTTCAAAAATAAAAGGCTCCTATAGTGAACCCATTGTAACGGAAGTTAAGACCTACACCGATTTTTACGAGGCCGAAGATTACCATAAAAACTATTACAATACGCACAAGACCCAGCCTTACTGCTCAATGGTAATAGCTCCTAAAGTTAAAAAGGCTCAGAGTTTAATTAGGCAGACAACAGAGAAGTAACAACTTAGGGCTTAGGGACTTTGCTGCCATACAAGTTTTTGCTTAAGTCGCTTTTTTGTTTAGCCGTTTCTTCACTAATGAGCATAAATAAAATATTATCTGCAAATGTCGGATCTTTTGTTATTCCCATGTGAGCTGCTCTAAGTATTGTTATCTTTGACCACGGTATAGGAGATCTCAGAAAATAGCTCCAATCCTTCTCAGCATTCAGATCGCATAAAGTACTTGTAACTAGGATTTTTCCATCTCCTGAGTCATAATCTATTTTGTCAATACTTCCATCTTTTCTATTAATTAAAGCTCTCCTTGTTGTTTTAATCCCATAGCCTAGAAACAAATTCAGTTTCACATCTTCAGGTGGTGTTTCCTTAACTTGCATAGCAGCAATAAACTGTTTAGCTCTCTTCAGGCACTTTGCTAAATGGTCCATAGCAATAGCTTTTCTTTCTTCTTTGGTTTTTATATCAGGAAGAAGGATTTTTAGGGAATCATCTGCATTTTTGGATGCTAACCCCCATTGCATTTTTTCCCATACTGCAGGGTCAAATACATCTACTGGGACGCCATCCGGGTCGTCTGAGTAAACAATAGAGTTCGTTCTAGGAGCTGGGAGCATTTGATAGTATGTCGGCAGCGTCGAAAGAACTGCGGGCGGAAACGGAGGGAGTTCACTGCCTCGGAGCATTTCAAGGAATGTATCGAGGTATCCGGCATTCGGTGTGGCGACGATGACAAGCCTATCAATGTAATTACTCCCTTCCCATGTTACCTTGGGGAGAGTTCCATCTGCAGGAAGATCCTGTTCCCCGTACATCAGATAGTATCTGGATACAAGTCCGCCCATTGAGTGACCGATTATATCGAATTGCACATCATAATCCTTTATACCGTATTGCGCTTCGTATTCTTTCTGCATATAGGCTCTTTTTTCCTTGATAAACTCTCCAAGGTTAGCGGCATTTTCGGGTAAATCTCTTCTCCAGTCATAAGCAAATTCAAACAAGGAATAAAAATGTTTGTCTTTCGGAATCTGCCGGGTAGAAAGCACATACCCGCCAGCAGACAGGATATTTATCATATCTATATATGCCGGCATCTCAAAAGGTACGCCAAGAATTTTTACTCGTACTGATTCAAGGAGTTTATCAGCTACCACATCATCTTTAATCTCACTTAAGTTTTTCTGATACTCCATAGGATGAGATATATCGTACATGCGTTCATCGGATACTGTAAAAACATCGAGAGTCCTGAATGAACCCCATACATTTTCTTTGGTTTTAGTGTTAACCAGGCTTGCTCCAAGGAAGCCATGGACAACGATAACTGGATTGCGTTTAACACCTTCATAATTAAGGTTTTTTTCAAAAACATCTACATCAATAGGCTCCGAAACACTATATTCCATTGAAGTGTAAGAGCCACTAGAAGAAGAACACCCTGCTAAAGCAATAGCCACAGTAAGAAGCATGAAAGATTGAATGAAGTGCATTGATATTCCTGTTTATTTGAAATAAGTTCAGATGTGAGAAAAATATTATACTATTGGAAATAATATTGCTATGCTTACAGAGATGCTTATTATTAATTTTTGAGATAAATAAATATCCTAAAGAGGTAAAGTGTGAGTAAAAAACTTAAAAGAACTATAAGGATCACAATATCAACATTGGTCATAATTCTCGTTATAGCTTTGATAGTCATTTATTTTGCATTGAATTCGATTGTAGCTCAGGGAATAAGAACATTTGGGACTCAGGCGACAGGAACCAAAGTAGAAGTTCAGAGTGTGAATATCTCGCCATTCGGAGGCAGTCTTGAAATCAAAGGGTTAAGTGTAGCAAATCCGAAAGATTACGAGTCTGGCAACGCCTTAGTTCTCAACCGTTTCTTCGTAAACATGAACCTAAAGTCCATTTTTAGCGACAAAATCATAATCAATGAAGTCCTTATCGAAGGTATGGCAATCGATTTGGAACCTTCGGTTACCAGTGGCAGCAACCTTCAGGAAATCAACGATAATATCTCAGCTTATACAAACGCTGAAAAAACCCAACAAAAAGAACCTGCTCAGAAATCTGGGAAGAAAGTTGTTATCAAGCATCTGCTAATACAGAACGGAACAATCACTATTTCATCGAGCCTTCTAAAGAATAATATCAAAGTTCCTATGGCAAAAATTGAGATGCGCGACATAGGAGAAAACGATAAGGAGTCAGCAGGAGATGTCCTCCAGACAGTATTCAACCAGATACTTTCAGGCATTAGTTCGGCTGCCTCAGGAGTACAGGGCATCAATCTGGATTCAATAAATGTAGAAGGTATTTCCAAATCGTCAGAGAGTGTCGGAAAAGAAATTGGCAATGGCCTTAAATCTCTTGGCTCTTCATTCGGATTATAGAATAGTTGCTACATAAAATCATTTTAGTTAGCAGGTTGAAATTAAAGAGAAAAAGATATTACTGTTAATGTGCCACTGGATTGGTGATACATTCTGGGCTATGCAGGTAATTCCCGAGATTAAAAGGAAATTTCCTGATGCCGAACTTTGGGCTGGAATCAAACCGTGCTCAAGAGATCTTTTATTCAATCTGATTGATGATGATAGAATTTTGATTCTTAAGAATGTAACGAGCGACAGACATAGGGAAAATTTTCCAATCTCAGGATTTATCAATGAAATAAAAACGGCGAGGAATCTCGCTTTTGATACTGTCATAGACCTGACCTGCAATAGATATTCGGCCATCTTCTCATTGTTTGCAGGAATCAGAAATAGAGTCGGTTTGGATCTTCACAAATTTAGTTTTCTTTATACTTTGAAAGGTTCCTCTTTTCCAAACGATAGGCATCTTTCTCAAAGACCATGGGAAACTGTTAAACTCCTACTCAAAGATGCCGTGATTCCTGAATATCTTTTCCCGCCAAGAATCTCAATGCAGAAAGATGAACTCGAAAAGCAACTTGGGTTTAGCCTTGACTGCAATATTGCCTTGTTATCTCCGGGAGCCGGATGGAAAGACAAAGAGTGGGGACTTGAAAGCTTCGCAGAGTGTGGAAACTTTTTAATTAGAAATGGATACAAAGTCATTATCAGCGGAAGCGAAAAGGAAAGATCCCTTTGTACAGAACTAAATACCAAACTAGATGGCAAAGCTTATATTTTTATCAGAGGCCTAAAAGACTTTATCGCTCTCCTGCCATACCTTTCTCTAGCTATTACTAATGACAGCGGTCCTGCCCATTTATGTGCAGCTGCTAATGTCAATTTGATAACAATTTTCCTTATTGATAACGACAAAACCTATCATCCAATCGGTGAGAATGTGAAAGTCCTCACTCACAATCTTGCCTTAACAGAAAACGCTATAAGCCTTATCAAAGCAATTGAAGGAAAAAGTAAGAATGATCTGCTATCTGATTAATAAAATTTTGGCTTATGATCTATAAGCGCTTCTAATTTTGCAAATTAGTCATTCTTATGACTTTTTTATAAACTTCTAAAGTCTCTTCTGCGCATTTCCTCCAGGAGTATCGATTGAGAGTTTCACTTGGAACTACCCGTGAGAAGTGAGTATCATACGCTCCATCGCAGTAATCCGTAAGCCCGTGCGCCCATGCCGATGCTTCTGGTTGAATATAAATTGGATAAGCTCCTCCGATCTCCCTAAAAACAGGGATGTCACTGCAAAGAATTGGCACTCCGTAGCACATAGCTTCAAGCAAAGGAATACCAAATCCCTCGTATGTTGAGGGAAAAACAAACGCCACAGCGGATGAAAAAAGTTTTTTTAAAGTTTGATCATCAACAAAAGGCAACCACTGAATTTTGTTTTTCAGATTAACTGTATCAATTCTCTCGCAAAGAAGTTTTGCATATCCTCTGTCAGGGCCTACAAACAATAAGCGAGGCAAATCTGGATTTAAATGAACTGCATTTTTATAGCCATCAATTAAATCAAGTTGTCCCTTTCTAGGATCAAGGGCACCAACACATAGAAAATAATCGCCACTACCTTTTTTAACGCTATTGGCAACTCCGTTTACAATACATGGAGCAAGATGTGTAGTAGTTATTTTATTTGCGGGAATTTTGGCAGTCATAGATAATTCATTTGCCGTAAAGTTTGATACTGTAATGAAATGGGCACTACTTTTTAATGCCCAATTAAAGAGTAACTTAAAAAATAAAGATTGAGTCTTAGTACATTTTTCAGGATAAATCAGAGGATAGATATCGTGGACAGTAGTTATTATTGGAACAGATGCATGTGGTGGTGCTCCTGTTGTGCAGGTTGAGTGAAATATAGTGGCATTATGCTTTTTAAGAATGGTGTTTAATCGAAAGCGAATTGCAACTGATTGTCGAAAAAAATGATAAGAAACAGGAATGAAATTCTCACCAAAATCTGGCCCGCTCCACTCTTTGTTGCTATGTAATAGCAAAAATTTATAATTATCTCCAGCAACTTCTGAAAGCCCTTTTATCAAGTTAATCACATATTGTCCCATGCCGGTAAGTGTATGTTGTGCCAATGTTGCTTCTATTGCTATAAGCATTGGTTTCATAATTAATCCTTTCTGAAAATCTGGCATAAGTTGTTTCTATATCTGGGGATGATATAAAATAGTTTCAGCAACTTCATTTTCATGCGTATCTTTGCATTAGAGTAGAATTTGTCCTCTCCGTTATCAATGAACTGAGTAACTAGTTCGGATATTGCGTTTCTTTTGCACAGCAATGAGACCTCGTTCCGGTCATATACCCTTATATGTGCACGCCATTCTGAATTCATATATATATGCGAAGTATCAAGGTTTTCATGACAAGAATGTCCTCGTATTAGTTTAACAATGTTTCCTATGTACGAAATGTTAGGAGTTGTTAATATCAGGTGGCCATCCTTTTTCAATACCCTTGACGCTTCTTTCAGAAAATTTAAGGGGGAATATAAATGCTCAAAAATCTCGCCTGCAATAACTACATCTGCTGAACTATCCTCCATATCAATGGATATAGGATATTTCGAAGATAGGTTAGCATGATATAAAGGATCTAATTCAAGCGACATTAGCTTATCGTATACCTTTCCTAAAAATGCCCTGCTAAATTCGTCGCTTATCGAAAGACCTACTCCAATTATATGTATATTATCGCGAAACAATATTTTAATTATCCTGTCAAGAGAACCTGGAAAACATCCAATACTTACTACGGTCGCCGCTTTTTTATTTGACCCATTTTCTGAACAAGGAATAAAACATCCAGATGCCTGTAACCCGAGAAGCAAAGCATTTATCATCCAAATATAACGCTTTGCATGGAGGACAGGTAGTTGAGTTCCATCAGGAAACACAGGATGCTTACTTAATACTTCGAAATCCTGAATGCCATCGAGGGCTAGAGCGCGATATTCTGAACGGCTTATCATAAAGATTCTATTACCTTTTTATTTTTGCTAAAAAATGCCTGACTGAAGATATTGTCGCAGGAGAAAATGTCATCTTAACGAATTTCCTCCAGTTAAGATTATTGCAGGCAAAGGCAACAGAGATGGCAATTCCATTCCAGAGCCTCGGATATTTTCTGTTTAAATTTTCATATAACTTTAAAGCAGCGTCACTCAGAATAAATCTTGGAACTGCTCCAAATCTGGACTGCGTCGCCTTTCCGCTCATCAGCAAAAGAATTAAATGGAATATTTTATGATCAAGTTTTTCATGAAGGATTATCCCATATCCTATATTGCTTTCAGAGTGTTTTACTCTCCTGGATGTCTCAATACCCGAGCAAATAGCTTTATTGCTTAATTCTGTTCCTGGGTAGAAAGCAAGATTATTTGAAAAAATAAAGAAAGGCACTGGTATTCTAAGTATGAAACGGACTGTTTCAATCAGATCTTCCGCTGTTTCAAAAGGATTCATTCCAATGAAGTCATAGCATTTCAGGAGTTTATGATATGTATGCAGTTCTGCTGTAATCTGTAGAAGTCTATTATTGGAAATATTGCGGGCATATATATTTTTGTTTACCCTTTCGCATCCGCTTTGAATTCCCATAATAAGTTTATCCATTCCTGCATTTATCAAAGGATCAAGTTTTTCTTTGCAGTAAGTCCATGGCGATATTAATATTTTAAAGGGTAAAGAAATTTCCTCTTTGTACCGCCCGGCAAAGTATTTAATTTCACTTAAATCTTTAATGAAAAAAGTATCATCTTCTATCCAAAAACTTTTTACACTAGGGAAGAGCAGTTTTACTTCTTTCATGTTGTCTATCAGATAATCAACTGAATAATTAAATACCTTTTTTCTCCATGGAAAATCACTTTTTATTTTCATGTTACTGCAATAGGTGCAGTGATGGGGGCAGCCCCTTGAGCCCAGAATAACAAAATCTTCAATGCTCATATGCATGGGAATAGGCTGTATAGGAGCAAGGGAAGAGCCATCTAGAACATATTGATGATTCATCTCATAATCAGGAAAGGGGTAACTTCCGATATCCATCGACAAAGGGATTGCTCTGTTTTTGATGACAGTTTCCTTTTGTTTTAACCAGAGGCCGGGAATATCAATAATGCTTTTACCTGTTTCCAACTTTTCTGCCATTTCTGCAATCAGATCCTCTCCTTCTCCGTGGCATACATAATTGAAATTTTTTAAGAGGCTATCAGGATCAAGAGTAGCATGGATTCCTCCTGCGACGATGGGCACAGATGTTACTGCTGATAATCTGTTTTTGATGTCAATAGCTTTTTTAACAGCATGCGTCATGAAGGAAATACCAATGAGGCTTGATTCTTTGCACAAGTCAAACAATTCATTCCAGTTGAAATCTTTATAAGCAGATTCCAAATTAGCCATAATGACAATTACAGTGTCGAAACCTTTTTTACGCAGACAGGAAGAGAGGGTTCTTACTCCCATTCCTACCTTGCTTTCATCTGCAGAAATAAGTACGATTTTCAAGTTGTTTCCTTTTTTGTGCTAATAAGCCGTAGAGTCAGTGAATTATTATCGTCTAAAAATAGATTTGAATAATATTAATGGGAACCTTTTAATAACTCTGTCATATAAAAACCCAACAATAAGCGTAAAAATGAAATGTCTGGAATGTTTCCATGAAAATTATATTCCAGATATAAATATTCATTCTTAAAAGAAGAACTGGAAACTCCTTCCATATGATAAACTATATATTTTTCAGCTACACCTATCTTTCAGCCTTTTGATAATTCAGTCCAAATAAAAAGCACTTTCTTTCTCATTACAATTTCTTTTTTATTCGCGTTAATCTAAGTAATTAGTGGATAATCATTCTTTTTTGTTCGCTGATCATTAATGCAAAGCGAACTATGATGTTTTCCCAATGTACTTTTATATTTAAAATGAAGGTAGTCATGTATGCATAACCAACTATTATGTTTAATTC
>JBAXXY010000040.1:0-19375 GCA_037127655.1 Lentisphaerota bacterium | reverse complement strand
CAGTATTCACTTGAACAGTAAGTATATCAACATAAGTCACAGCATCGCTGAATAGCCTATTGTAATACATCGCCTTTCCTTTCGTTCTCTCTAGCAAAGTGTCGGCGCTTCGCTCATAGAGAGCGCTGGAAACGCTTGAAGTCAGGACATTATCTATCTTATTTATGGAACTGAGTGCAAGCAGTATTATTGCTATCGAACATAGCAGAAAGGTAAAAACTATCCCGCTTAGGAATAGAAAAATCATGCTTATCTTTTTAAACTTCATAAATTCAAAAAAGCGGATAAGAAATAATTGTTTTGCTTAATTCTAGCACTCTTTTGGCTAAAATTTAAGACATTTAAAAAAGGTGGTACTATTCAACCATAATCTTCGGAGTACGGGCTGTTAAAAAAGTTGCAATAGAACTTGGCGTTGTGGCAAATCTAGAAGCAAGTTCAGGCAGAAGGACTTGTTCTGAAAACTGTTTTCCTGTAATAACTGCTTCATCGCCTAGGGATGCTCCATCAATATGAGTCACATCAGCCATCATAAAATCCATACATATCCTGCCGATTATTGGAGCCTTCCTTCCATGAATCAGCACATAAGAACTCGAAATATTCTCCCAGATATACCCATCTGCAAAACCTATCGGAATTGTAGCTATTACAGATGATTTCCTGGCTATACCCTTTCCGGCATAACTGACTCTGATTTCTCCGGGAACGGTTTTTATGTAAGAAACAGTTGTTTTGACAGTTAAAGCTTGTGAAAATTTTAATTCAGGCCTATTGGGCATTTCGGGAAGAATTCCGTAAAGAGCTTTGCCCACGCGAACCATGTCAAAAAGAGAATCTTTTACATTAAGCATAGCGAAAGTTCCTGCTGCGTGACGAAATTTGAATTCTATCTTGCGATTCTCCATTTCATTTAGAAATTCGGCAAAGGTGACAAGCTGTTTCTGAGCATAATCAATATCTATAATGTCAACGCTCGATAAATGCGTATATATCCCTTCTATCTCAATCCCTGGAAGTCTGGCAATTTTTTCAACTTCCAGCGCGGCTTCAGAAAAACATCTTCTGTAAGATTCAATATCCGAAATATTGTGAAGGAATATTCCTAGCCTCCCCATTCCTGTATCAAGTTTGATATGTATCTTTAACCTATTTCCCAGCTGTAAAGCTCTATCTGAATATTCTTTAGCCATTTCAAAGGAATGAACTGTCTGAGTAAGATTCAAACTCATAACAATATCAAGTAGCTCACCAGGCGTATATCCAAAAACAAGGATTGGTTTATCTATTGAATTTGACCTTAAATCTATCGCCTCGCTTAGCCTGCCTACTCCGAGATAATCAGCCCCATCTCCGACTGTTCTAGCCACTGCTACAGCACCATGCCCGTAAGCATCAGCTTTAACTACTCCCATAATGCTAACTTTGGGACCAATTATCTTGCGTATCTGTCTTGTGTTATTAAGAAGGGAAGAGGAGCTGATTTCAGCCCATACTGCATTCTTAAGCTTTACAGGCAAATCTTTCCATCTTTGAGAGATGGCTTCAATCATATCTTTGGGGTTATTCAAACTCATTTTTCTTCCGGATTATATCGACTCAAGTATAGCTTAATTTAGAGCCAAACAAAAACAACTCAATCTTTAAATATCACACGCTTATTCATCAGGCAAAATAGATTGATTTTGCAAAAAATAACTATACACTTTTCTTTATGCCTCATGATTACAACACTTAGCACTACATTAGAAAAACTATGCATCCTACTACAATTTTAATAAATTCAGATATCTTTAAGTCTAATTTGCGGGCAATCCGACAAAGCGTCGGACCTGATGTAAAAATATGCCTTCCCATTAAAGCCAATGCATACGGACACGGAATCAAGGGCATCTCAAAACTAGCAGAACCATTTGTTGATTATCTGGCTGTAGCGTGCCTTAATGAAGGGGCTTTACTCAGAAACATAGGAATAGAAAAACCAATCCTTGTTCTTGGCGCAATAGATGAAGAACAGATACCTGGACTGATTCAAAATGACCTGGAGATAACCATTTCTTCTCTTTATAAAGCAAAACTCGTTTCTGATTTCTGCCAAAAGCTAGGAAGAGTCTGCAAAGTTCATATAAAGGTCGATACAGGAATGAATCGCATCGGCATTAAGGCTAAAAATGCTCATTCCCTGATAGATTTTGTGCTCGCAGATCACAGACTTGAATTGATTGGAATATATTCGCATCTTGCCGAAAGTGAAGAAGCAGATAGATCATTTACTTTTTCCCAGATAGATGAATTCCGGAAAGTTACAAACTATGCGAAATCCAGAAAAACAGATATAAACTGTCACCTCGCTAACTCCGGCGCCTTATGTTACTTTCCAGAAAGCTACTTTGATATGATACGCCCGGGAATTATAAGCTACGGATATTTTCCTGGTGAAAAGATTACGACTGCGCCTCTGAATCAAATCAAACCCTGTTTCACTCTTAAAACCAAAGTTTCTTACTTTAAAGCAATAGAACAAGGAGAATTTGTCAGTTACAATCGCAAATACAAAGCAGACAGCCTTACAAGGATTGTCACTCTTCCAATCGGTTACGGAGACGGATATAGGAGAGCTCTATCAAACAGAGGTGGCGTTTTAATTAAGAACAATAAGTATCCCATTGCAGGGAACATCTGCATGGATATGACTATGGCTGACATCGGCTCTAATGGAACTGCTTTCGTAGGCGACGAAGTCGTTCTAATCGGCAGACAAGGTGATCATGAGATTAAACTAGAAGAAGTAGCATCACTCTGCGGCACTATCTGCTATGAAATCCTCTGCGGTTTCAACGAACGCATCCCGCGAATTTATACATAAAAATCTTATTCGTCTCTGCTGCCGCCAAATACACCCGACCTCAAAAGATAGTAAAGCAATGTAAGAACAGCGCTCACAGCAGCGGCTACATAAGTCAAGAACGCTGCATTAAGGACTTCCCCGGACATTCTGGCTTCATTTGGAGTAACAATCCCGGCATTTACGAGCATTTCTTTGGCTCTTGCGCTTGCATCCCACTCTACAGGAAGCGTTACAATTGAGAAGAGAACAGCCGCGCTGAAAAGTATCGCTCCGACCAGTATCAATTCCTTGGACATAACAAAGCCAAGAAAAATAATAAAATAAGACATTGTACTGCAGATATTTGTAAGCGGAACCATCGCTGTTCTGAGTTTTAATGGAGCATAACCTTTTGCGTGCTGAATAGCATGACCAGCTTCATGACAAGCTACTCCGACAGACGATAGGCTTTTACCCTTAAACACATCAGGAGAAAGGCGAAGCGTCTTGGTAGTCGGATCGTAATGGTCGGACATAAAACCCGCTACTTCTTCTATTTTAACATCGTAGATACCTGCGACCTGCAGCATTCTCTTGGCCGCCATAGCTCCAGACATTCCTGAAGATGCGCCAACCTGAGAATATTTGGCAAAAGTGGATTTAGTGTAAAAGGATGCCATTAGAGCCAGAATAAGCCCCGGAACCGCAAATACTAAATACATCGGATCAAAGTAGAACATAACAACACTTCCTTATATCTAAAAATTTAAATATCTAAATTACCGACAAGCTCGGATATAGACTTGTAACCATGCGTATCCAAATACTCATTGACACCCTTTAATATATTCATTGCCGCCATCGGGTCAACAAAATTTGCTGTTCCGACTGCCACAGCATCAGCTCCGGCAAGAAAAAATTCAACCGCATCGGCAGCGCTGAATATTCCGCCCATGCCGATAATAGGCACATTAACGGCCTTTGAAACTTCATAAACCATTTTTACTGCTATGGGTTTGATACAGGCTCCGCTCAAACCTCCAAAGATATTAGCAATTCTGGGCTTTCTCTTCTCAATGTCAATTGCCATTGCTGTAAAGGTATTTATGAGTGAAACCATATCTGACCCTGCATCAACCACGCACTTGGCAAAATCGGAAATTTTTGTAACATTCGGGCTAAGTTTAGTAATCAAAGGTAGTCTTTTAGCAACCTTTCTAACTTGAGAAACAACTTTAGCCGCCTGCCCCAAATCAGTTCCGAAAGCTATTCCGCCTTCCTTGATATTCGGACACGAAATATTTATCTCCAGAGCCGCAATTCCTTCTACGCAATCAAGCCTTTCGGCAACCTTGCAGTAATCATCAATGGTTTTGCCCCAGATATTTACAATAACGGTCGCTTTCTCTCTGATTAGAAAAGGAAGATACTCATCTTTTCTAATAAAGTCCTCTACTCCGGGATTCTGAAGACCTATCGCATTCATCATTCCGCTGGCTGTCTCGCATATCCTCGGAACCGGATTACCATGATGCGGGAAAGGAGAAATTCCTTTAACAACAACCGCGCCCAAAGAATTTAGCGGATAGAAAGACGCATACTCTTTTCCATATCCAAAAGTTCCTGAAGCAGTCATTATCGGGTTTTTCAGAGTTAAAGTACCAAGTTTTGTAGTTAAATCAGCCATATTAGCTCCCTACTCTATAAAGATGTCTTTTGCATTAAAAACCGGTCCTTCTTTGCATGACCTGGAATAAACCCAACCGTCTCTGTGCTTGTTGTAAACTTTTACTACACATGCAAAACAAGCCCCTACTCCACAGCACATCGGATGATCCACGCTTACTTCGCAATTAGTATTGCTTGCTACTGCCATCTTAGCAACTGAATACATCATGCCATTCGGACCGCAAGCATAAACTTTATACCCTTTCTTTTCTAGATAAGATTCAAGCAAAGCCGTTACCAAACCTTTCTTTCCCATACTCCCGTCTTCAGTAGCTACTTCTACATCAAAACCTAATTTCTGATATTCATCAATAAGGATAAGGTCGTCTTTTGTCCTTGCACCGATCAAGAGTTTTCCCTTTGTTTTTGCTTCTTTAGCAAGCATATAAGTAGCAGCCGAACCATATCCACCGACAACAATTATGGGCAATACGCTTTCATCTATTGGACTATATGAACTTCCCTGAGGACCAAGAATATCGCAATATGTTCCTGTTTTTAATGTTGCAAGAATTTTTGTTCCATGTCCCACAGTCTTATAGACTATTGAAAGAGTTCCATCCTTAGTCGCGTCGTAAATACTGAAAGGCCGCCTGAAAATATGCGCTTCCATATTCTTTATCTGGATATGGGCAAACTGCCCGCCCTTGGCTTTCTGAGCTATTTTAGGTGCATAGAAATCTACCTGAAAATAGTCTCCTTTGATATTTACATTGCGTATTATTTCGGCATTTTCTGTAAGCATACTTATCTCTATTTTAGGTCTGTAAAAAATAAATCGTCGATATTTTCATTGAGTCTAATATCTTTTATCCGATAATCTATCACTGCTCCGAAAATTGACGAACTCATTTCCGAAGCAAAGAGAACATCGTTCTCTTCTTTATAATTTTTAATCGTTATACTCTGTTCCAATTCTTTGCCTCCTATCGATGTTGGCATATCCATCTTCATGACGAGATATTTATCTGGGTCTATGTACAGAACTATGGGCGATTTAAAGGCGAATTCGCTTTTAAGAACACATATAATTTTAGAGTCATCTTCTGTTACCGAACTGAATATTTCCTTTTGCCATACTCTCATATCGGGATTTTGAAGTTTTGCATTCAGAATAAATGAGCCTCGATCGAGACCTTTAGCCTCTTCAACCTTTTTAGAGTTTGAAGTCCATTTAAGGACTTTACCCCCATCAAAACTTCTTGTCTCTTTTGTTCCATCCTCAAAAGTTGTATCTATCCTGTATTTGTCTGGTTTCTTGTAGTAGGATTTAACTTCAGCCTTAACATTCTGCTGAGGCATTTCGAGACTGCCTTCCGTAATTTTTGTTTCTGCTTTTGCCAGTTTTCCGGATGGATCAATAGCCTGCTGAACTTTCGCCATAATATCATCATCACCAAAAAGCAATGCTGAAGAAAAAAGTATGAATGTTAAAAGAAATATCTTTCTCATGAGTTTTTATTGATGGCTTCAGATAGAACTGTTTTGTCAGAGAACGGATGCTTTACCCCCATAATTTCCTGATAGTCTTCGTGACCTTTGCCTGCAATCAGGACAATGTCCTTCTCTTCTGCCATTCTTACAGCTTCAAATATCGCTTCAGTGCGGTCTTCAACGGCTTTAAAAGCCGATTTACTATCTATCCCCTTCAAAATATCTTTAATTATATCAGAAGGAACTTCCTTCCTCGGATTGTCGCTTGTAACTATTGTAAAATCAGCGAGTTCAGTCGAAATTTTTCCCATTCTTGGGCGTTTGGTTTTATCTCTATTTCCGCCACAGCCAAAGACTGAAATCAGTCTTTTTGGTTTCAGTTCCCTTAAAGCAGTCAACACTCTTTTCAATGCATCATCAGAGTGAGCATAATCCACAAAATAAAGGATGCTATCCTTTCCGTAAACCCTTTCCAATCTGCCGGGAACACATATCTTTTCAGAGATAGCCGAAGCTATCTTTTCTTTATTAAAACCAAGCTCAGAACACAGAGCAAAAACTCCCGCTACATTATAAGCATTGAACAATCCTAAGAGATGAGGAGTGAATCTAACTGTTTCATCATCGCATGCTATCCCGTCAAGACATCTTTCAAACAGATCTGAAGACCGGATAATCCTGTACTTGCTATCTTGTTTAACTCCAAAAGTTGCTGCTCCGCATGTTCCAACAATTCTTTTGCCATAGTTATCATCAATATTGGCGACGGCTCTTCCATCCTTTTTCAGATACTCAGAGAATAATCGTTCTTTGGCAAGAAAATAGTTTCCCATATTCTTATGATAATCCAGGTGATCACCCGAAAGATTCGTAAAAATTGCTCCGTCAAATCTGGCGCTTCCTATCCTTCTTTGATCAAGAGCATGACTGGAAACTTCCATGATGCAATATTCACAATTGTTCTCAACCATTCCGTAAAAGAGTTTTTGAAGTTCATAAGCCTCGGGAGTTGTCCGGTCTGCAGAGATGACAGTATCACCAAAAGAGTACTCGACAGTCGAAATAAGCCCGACTTTTTTGCCTATAGTTTGGAGAACACTTCTTAAAAGGTAAACAGATGTCGTCTTGCCGTTTGTTCCGGTTACGCCGAGGAGTTTGAGTTTTTCTGCAGGTTCATCGAAATACTTCTCGCAAAGAAGCGCGTATGCAAAGTAGGAGTCTTCGACTCTGACATAGGCTACGCCATCAAGTTTTCTAGCAATCTCATCGGTATGAATAATTGCTCTGGCACCCTTTTTAATGGCATCGGATATATATTTGTGCCCATCATTATCTGAGCCCTTTATAGCTACAAAAATGGACCCCTTGCTTATTCTTAAAGAGCTGTTTGAAATATCTGAAACCTCAAAATCAGTAAAGATTGAAGCTTCAGTTACAAGCGCCCCTAGATGTTGTATGTATTCAAACAGTAAAAAAGATTTCATATCTCCATCGCATTTGTATTTGATATAGCTCTAAACTATCATTTCCTATGCCTATTTTGAAGCCTTCAAAAACAAAAAGCCGCATTATGATTGAATTCCAGGATGTAACAATTATCAGAGGTAAAAAAACTATCCTCTCCAATATCTCTTTCACAATCAATAGAGGCGAGAAATCCGTGATCATCGGTCAGTCAGGCTGTGGAAAAACATCCTTGCTTCTTGCTGTTATGGGCTTCTGCACAATTCCGTCCGGAACGATGAAAGTAAATGGATCCGGACTCACATTAGCGACACTTTCATCAATAAGAAGCCAGATAGCATACATTCCGCAGGAACCTGTGCTGGGTTCTGCCAATGTTCTTGAAGCCATAATGTTTCCCTTTGAATTCAAAGCAAATAGAGATATGAAACCTGACTCAAACAAAGTAAAAGAGCATTTGAAGAAATTCGGGCTTGGTTCAAATATTCTTGAGAAAAGATGCGCCGATGTTTCCGGCGGAGAAAAACAAAGGATTGTTATCGCCAGAGCGCTTATGATGAACAAAAGCATTTTTCTAGCTGATGAAGTTACGACTGGTTTAGATGCCGCCAATTCAGAGCTTGTCTGGAACACTTTCAATTTGCCTGATTTAACGGTCCTTTCAGTATCGCATGACCCCTTATGGATTGAAAAACAGCAGTCTGCCTACAAAGTCGAAAACGGAAAACTTCTAAAAATATAATGGGAACTATCAATCTTACATTCTGGGGCATTTTGATCATCTATCTGATTCTCCTTTTGCCGATACTTATTTCATGGCATCTCAAACTCGGTATCATAAAAAATATCATCATAAGCGTCTGCCGGATGTCCATCCAGCTTTTCCTTGTCGGACTCTATCTAAAGTTTATTTTTGATCTCAACTCTTTTACCGTTAATATGCTTTGGATATTTATAATGATAATTGTCGCTAATTTCTCGCTTCTGAGGAATAGCAAACTTCCAGTAAAAGAGCTGTTTCCATGGACTTTAATCGGCATATCCGGCGCATCGTTTTCAATAATGGCAATATTCGTCTGGGTAGTCATCTCCCCTGCTCCATTCTATGATGCCAGATATACCATCCCAATATTCGGAATGATTCTCGGTAACTGTATGAATGGAAACATCATCTCGCTTGAGAGATTTTTCTCAGGCATCAAGAAAAATGAGAAAGAATTTATCACTTACCAGATGATGGGAGCAGACCTTAATGAAGCGACTCTTCCTTATATCAAATCTGCACTTACTGCCGGAATATCCCCCCAACTCTCAAGCGTGGCGACTATGGGAATTGTTTCACTTCCCGGCATGATGACGGGTCAAATGCTCGGCGGAGCCGTCCCGATGACTGCCATAGCCTATCAAGTAGCGATAATTATCTGCATTCTCTCAGGAATGGTAACAGGTTCGACCATCAATCTCCTGATTCTCAGAAAAACATCTTTCACAAAACAAGGCATGCTCAAGGCTGTCTTTCTGAAATAACGCAGCAAGATGCCCGCGGTGCAAGTTTATTGCGGTAGCGGCACAGCTTTATATTTTTCGTTCAGTTTGGAGATATGTCCTTCCAAATCACTTAGAGGACAGGAATCTTTGCCATTCATCACAGGCAATTGCACATAATCACCATTATAAAGAACTTTAGCATAGAATTGTGCTTCACTGTCTTTGTACAATTCGATGATTATATTGGCCGCATATCCAGGAGATTCTTCAAGAGGCGAACCCAATAGAGACATTACAGGAAGTATCGTAATATCATGTCCTGAATAATAATTAAGCCTATATTTAGCTTTATTTTGAGAGGCATCTTTTAAGTTCTTCAAGATAGCATTAAGAAGTTCGCTGCCCATCAAATAAGAAACCGTCTCCGATTTGAACTGTTGGGCAAGCATCAAACTCGTAGTCTGGAGTATTTCTGCTACATCTTCACTGCTCAAACCTTCAGGCATAGGAAGGTTGTGCTGTTTAGCTACTATAAGGACATCGCCTATAGTCAAGACATCTCCGAGAGTCTCCACTTTATTGCCAAGTATTTTAGACCAAACTTCAAATTTCCCTTTTAGTTCATTTTGTTTATCTGTCCACTCTTTGGAGCTATAAACATACTTGCCAAGTATTTTCAGATAGGTTTGATAAGGAGTAAGTATCATATATGAACTGTCAGGAAGAGATCTTACAGGAATGGTCTGGATTCGTCCGGGCAGAGCCGGTTCGTCTTTTGCTATTTCCGGGCCTGTTCCTGGAGGATATAATCCCATAAGCACACATTCTGCGCTTAATATTGTCCTGTTACTGTTACTTGAGAGAGTGTAAATAGTATTTGCTTTGTAGTTGTCATCAAGGAATTTTAACTCTTCTATGTAATGCTTTCTAAGTTTAGCTCCAAGCATAAATTCCTGATGCATTCCAATGGGTGTAAGTTCGGTTAAATCCGTTCCCCATTGATAATTTGCATTAACTATATTATCAAAAGGAGTTCTATCTCCGTGCCTGGTGATGAGCACGGCAGAAATCAAAGTCCCTTCCGCTAGAAGAGAATTTATTAGGGTAAAGGTCAGGATGACAGCTATCAGGAGTTTTTTCATACTATTTGCCCGCTTTAAAGTTTATGATTGCTTTGGAATTCTATCGGTTCATTATAATTTAAGTAACTCTTATTCAATAGCAGCTTTTCATTAATCCTTTATGATATTTCTCTAAAAAATATTCCTTTCCGTTATTCTTTTATTCTATGTTCCATTATGGTTTAAAGGTTTTGAGTTTTAAGTCTCAGGTGCTAAGTTGTTGTGGAATTCAAACCTGAAATAAAGTGTAAGTTATAAAATCGTAGCATGGGCATCTTGCCCATGTATTAAAAAGTGTCCATAGACACCACGGGCGGGACGCCCGTGCTACAAAAGGAAATCAAGATGCTGAATATTCTCTTCTATATTTATGTGGTTGTATTTGTTCTGTTCTTTTTCGGTTTCTGTATATTTATCCACGAACTCGGTCACTTCCTAGCCGCAAGGTGGAGAAAACTTCATATCGTAGCTTTCTCGATAGGATTCAAGAAGATATGGGCTTACAAAAGAAAAGGAATCGAATATAGAATCGGTTGTCTGCCCTTCGGCGGTTATGTAGATTTGCCTCAGCTTGATTCTTCCGGGCCTGTTTATGACGAAAATAAAAAAGAGCTTCCGAAAGTTAAACCTCTGGACAGAATAATCGTCGCTTTCGCCGGGCCATTCTTTAATGTACTATTCGGCTTCTTCCTTGCCTTTTTTCTCTGGATTTACGGAATCCCGTCAGCTTCGCCTGTAATGGATTCTTTTACAGTAGCCTCAATCAATCAGTCCGGGCCTGAATACAAAGCGGGACTAAGAGAAGGCGACAAAATAGTTGAAATAAACGGTTCGAGATTCCATGAATCATGGGAAAAAGTCATTCAGCAGATGATTTTCACAATCGGACAGATTCATCTTGGAATTGATAGAAACGGCAAGTTCTCCACTATCGCTTACACTCCTGAAGTTAATAGCGAAAATACCGGCATGGCAAAAGAAGGTTTGCCATATCCTTTCTTCAAACCCGAAATACCTGTTATTATTGGTGTGGAGAAGGATTCTCCGGCGGCGTCTTTCGGATTTAAAACAGGCGACAGAGTTCTTAAGGTCGGCAATGTCATAATCTCTGATCCAGAAACTTTCTACAGAGAGATAATTCAAAAGACAGACTTTCCTGTAATCATTGAAAGAGACGGCAAAACCCTAACTCTTGATAAAGTTAAATCTGACGCTCTGGACAAGTACCAGACTTATGTAATCGGAGTTATGCTTGACCCCAACACCAATGAAGCCAAAGTAGCTGAAGTTAAAAATGATTCTCCAGCCAAAAGAGCCGGCATACTTCCTGGCGATGTTATTGTAAAAGTAAATAGCACACTCATTTTCAAAGACATCCGCGTTTCTGATATCCTGAGCAAAGACGGAGGTAAAGAAGCATTATTTACTATAGTGAGAAATGGGAAGACGATTGAGTACAGAATAACACCAGAACTCTATGCTCCGCGCGAAATAAACGGTCTGGGAATTTCATATTACAATCATCTCAATCCATGGGAACAGTTCGTTAATGTAATCGAAATGAGCTATCAGTCGCTTCGCGGCATTTTCTCTAAGAATAGTTCAATCAAAGCTAAGCACATGAGCGGACCAATCGGCATTGTTACTGTAATAGGAACGGCTGTTTATAATGGCTCTATTCTCCATGCTCTTAATATAATAGCTATTATCACATTCAGTTTGGCTCTGTTAAACCTCCTTCCGCTCCCGATTCTTGACGGAGGGCATATTCTTTTCTCGTTAATTGAAATGATTATAAGAAGACCATTGCCGCAAAGTCTTATGAGACCGCTGTGCACTCTCTTCATCGTTCTTCTTATAGCTTTAATGTTATTTGTTACTTTTAATGATGTAAACAGGCTGACAGGCTTCACAAAGATATTCGATAAAGGCGATTCCTCAAAAGCTGAAGTTAAAAAATAACCGTGGAGGGTTCCGCTTCGTCGGAACCGCTATTAACCGGACGAGACAAAGCTCGTCCCTCCATAATGAGAAAATATTATGGCCGCAAATCCATTCAGAAGAAAAACCAGAAACATCAAAATCGGAAATGTTCGAATTGGAAGCAGTTACCCTGTTTCTATCCAGTCAATGACCAATTCTGATACTAAGGATGTCAAAGCCACTCTTACCCAAATACGCGAGCTTGCTCGCCTAGGCTGTCAGATTGCAAGAATTGCAGTTCCTGATCTCGAGTCAGCTAATGCCATAAAAAATCTAGTGAAGGAATCACCTCTTCCGATAGTGGCAGATATACATTTTGACCATAAACTTGCCCTGCTCTCAATTAAGAACGGTATTCATGCAGTCAGAATAAATCCTGGCAATATAGGTTCAAAAGAAAATGTCAAAGCTGTAGCCGAAGCCGCAGGCGAAGCTGGAATTCCTATCCGCATCGGGACTAACACGGGAAGCCTGGCAAAAGAGTTCCATATCCCTGAAAATATTACTGACAAATCCAAAAAGGCAGAACTGCTATCTGACGCGCTTTGCAGTAGTGCATTAAAACAATGCGAAGCTCTTGAAGAGTTTAACTTCAGAGATATAAAAGTCTCTCTTAAAGCTTCAGATGTTTTAACTACTTATCTGGCTTACAAAAAGTTCGCCGCACAAACCGATTACCCTCTTCATCTGGGCGTAACAGAAGCCGGAACTCTTTTTAGAAGCAGTGTTAAATCTTCAATAGGAATAGGCTCGCTTCTTCTTGATGGCATCGGAGATACAATCAGAGTAAGCGTAACGGGTTCGCCTCTTGAGGAAATTAAAATTGCTCAAATGATTCTCGAATCCACTGGACACAGAGATTCCTCTCCAGAAATCATCTCCTGCCCTACCTGTGCAAGAACAACCGCTGATATAATAGAACTTACAAAAAATGTCGAGTCCCTGATTGACTCTATGAAAGCTGAAGGCTTTCACTTCCAGCCATTCAAAATAGCAATTATGGGTTGCGCCGTTAACGGTCCCGGAGAAGCAAGAGATGCTGACATCGGAATTGCCGGAGCAAACGGCAAGTTCATTCTCTTCAGAAACGGAACAACGGCTAAAAACTCCTACACAGAATCAGAAGCTTTCTCTCTCCTTAAAGAAGAAATCCTGAAAAGAAAAGTTTGAAGTCAGCAAACCTTTCAGAATAGAAATATCTTCCCAAAGGATTTGATCTGCTAAATATCGCGCACTTCCTGGGTTTCAGGATTAAAGACGATTCTTCCAGCTGGTGGGCTCTGAGTGAAGATGCATAATCGAAATAACAAGAATCATTTCGGTCTTTTCTGATAGATTATGCCGTAAGGAAAACGATTAACCTGAACTCGTCTGGTATTTTCTGAAAGTTTTGGCCAAGCTGTCGGAAAATCTATAATTCTAAGCAAGGTTCTTTTTACTTCATCTGAAAATTCATATCCCAAATTCTGCTGCTGTTCGTTATAGTATTGGACTGCCTCGGCAAAGTCAGCTTCTGCGGCAGACAAGAATTCGATTTTCATTATTTTCTGTTCTTCTCTATTCTGGCAAAGACATCTTTACCTGAAGATGATTTCATTTTGCCAGCTTCGTAAGCACTTAGCCTGTCTTCTGCTTCGGCAGCCCACAATTCATCAATCCTTTTTCTTTCGCTTGCCGAATCAAGACTAATAAACAATGTCTCAATTAGCTCAATTCTCTCCAAGGGCTGAAGAGTAAGGGCTCTGGTATATAATTCTTTAGCTAAAGCTTGCATATCTTTCCTCCAGACACTTTTGAACTATTATTGTACAACTCTATTCTAATCCAGCAAGCAGCATAATTGAAGTAGAAACTTTTAAGTTCAAAAGTTTTTATATTTGATAATTGGTCAATACTAAAAAAGTAGAAGCCTTCCCAATCCTAAAAGAAGATATTCTGAAGCGCAAATTATAGGATCTTTTTAGCCTAGTGTCAGGGCATCTCGCCCATGGCATTATTCTTCTTCACCTTTAGGGTACTTGCGTTCTTTCTTATATTTCTTTTCATCTATGGGCAAATTTTCTAGCATATAAGCGGCCTGTTCTTTGGCTTCATCTAAATCATCAAATACTTTATTTGCCATCAAGACTTCTTTGAATGTCCATCCTTTTGTGTCATGACCTCTGTAAATGTGGCTGTTCTTCATATAGAATTTATTGGACTTAATCTCTTCAGTAATAGCATGCCTGTAACGATAAAGATCTATATCCCCATCGGGAACATTTAATGTTAATGGCATCATAATAGTATTAGTAGTCTTACCATTGGGAATATCATACCTTAGACAAAATGCCAAATATCTCATTTCCTTCCTCCCATTAACTTGAGATTAAATATCCATTTAAATTTTAATCTATAATGTCTTAAACCATTCGTTTTTGATAATAACTTTTTCAACTAACTCAATATCAATGCCTAAATGTAAATCTTTTAGTTTTTCAGCTAGGTCGTTGCCATCCATTAAGTCTATTGGAGGAGCGCCATCTCGCTGTGCTTCTTTTTTTGCTTCACGAGTAAAAGTTCCTGTTGTTATTATTAACCCTTTGTCCGCACGACCAATCATTGCTCCCCTGAAATCACGGACTATTGATGGCGACACACTTCCCTTATAGCGTTTAGCTTGAAAAATTACATTAAATGATAAAACACCGCCTAATCGCAACATACCTTTTCCGTCAATTCCTCCATCATTAGATTGTCCTGTTACTTCAACATTCTGAAATCCTAATTCTCTTAAGAGCCTTTGACAAAGTCGTTCAAATGCGATAGGAGAAATGGTTTGTAATTCTTCAATAATTTTATCTTGCCAAGTGATTTTTTGAATTTCTTCATTTTCTTCTTCATCGAATTTATCAGGCTGTTTGAATTTCTCTTTATTTTGTCTTACTTGCCTGTCCTCAGAAACAACCTTTCGTTTAACAACTTCTTTGTCTACTGAATCCGTTTTAAGTCCTTCCTTAGTTAGAGTCCATACACCGCGAGATGAGTTTTCTAAAAGCCCGTAACGCTTTAAATAAGTGCGAGCCCATGCAAGTCTGTAAGTAAATTTACTTGTGTTTCCGCGATGAATTTCATTTGCCTGTTCATCTGTTAACTTTAAAATAGCTGCAACTTGTTCCTCTATTTCTTCTAGAGTACCAGAACCGCCAAGATTATGCAGAGCAGTTAATGTGGGATTAAACAGCTCGTCATGTTTGTAATAAAAAAGTTCTTTCATTGATCCCCTCAATATGGTTATAGTCAAAAGTTTATTGTACAATTTTAATGAGTAAACATGAATAAAAGAAGAGCTGGAAGGAAAAAGCCGGGCTTGCGCCCGGCAAGTGGTAGTCCGATTCGATTACTCTGCAGTGCTATTGTATAAATCTTTCGACTGGTTGAGTGAAATTATAGACGCTGATCTTGTCAGCATCCGAACTTGAATAAGCGGCTTTGAAAGTGTATTTCTTTCCGCTTGAAAGACCACCAACCCAGCCTTTTGCATTTGAAGATGTTTTAGCGTGCCAGTCTTCGAGTTTCTCAGGAGCAGGAACAAGAGCGTATATGAATATGTATCCGTGAGCCCTTTTGTTCGGCTTCATCTCATAATACACTTCTCCCGGATTCTCTCCATCAGTTACTATGAACTTTTCAGGCGCAGGAAGAAAGCCTACAGGTTCGGGAAGTTTGCTCAGAGGGAAACCCGACCTGTCAAGTTTTACGAGGTCGCCTTCAGCCACTAAATTGACATAGTTGCCCAGATGAGTGAGATGTCCTTCAAGAGTTAACCTTTTTTCATTTTTTACGGCGGTATCCTCCTTGGTTCCTCCGTCACATTTGATAAGAGCATTTGTATATGCCTTGACAGCCGCGTCAACGACAGTCAGAGCAGGAGTGGGATTTGGATAATCTGCATTTTTAGTCATTTTGCTGACAATGGTTTGCGACATTTCTGCAAGGTCATTGTCTTTAACCTTTGAGAGATTAGTGAGCGCTTTCTGATGTTTCATTAGATTTTCCTCCAATTTTTAGGTTTTTTAACGAGAACATCCCGTTTTGCCTAAAGATTAACATCCAGACCTGGTCATATAGCGTCCTACCTTGTCAGGAGGTTTGACTATTTTTGATGAATTTCAAGAAAGAACAAGCAGTAGTTTTTATATTTAAATGCAGTTAAATACTTGGAGCTTAGAGGATAGAAAAATATTTAAAGATTTTTGCAATATGACGGGGGAGTACTCCGAAGGAACAGGGGAATATTCCGATGAAGCTTCGGAACCCTCCGAAATCGTTTTGGAGACCTCCGGCAGAGTTCCGGAATCCTCCGGAGAAGCTTTGGAGATCTCCGGAAGAGCGCCGCAATATTCCACCAGAGCATTGGAGTACTCCGGAAAGGCTTCGGAGTATTCCCCCAAAGCACTGCAACATCCTCATAGAAGAGCAGGTTCGTATTCTTCAGCAAAGGAGAGAAATAATTTTTAAAGCGCCCAGTAGCCTTCTTCAAGGTTGTCTTCTTTGACAGGAAGTTCTCTCGAAAGTCTTGGAGAATTCTGGTTCAAGACTTCATAGCTGACACGGTTTGCATACTTACATATTTGATGAATAGAGGAATAAGTTAAAAAATTGAATGTGTGCTTTGGTGAGTTTGGTACAATTGATTTATGGAAACAATTTGCAGCAATATCGTGAAGAAGCGCGGACAAAGCAGCATCTCCTGCGCCGTTGGTATTTTTTATTCTTTTCCCTGGTCCGCCCATGTAAGGATTTATATGGCTGTATATCTTGATAGGATCACTGCATTGGCTCTTATGCATGCAGCGGCTGTATTCATATTTGTTATATTCAGGAATAGATTTACTGTGAATTTTATCCTTTGTTTCTCTTGCAGCTTCTTTGTCAACATATCCTGCAATATAGAGTCCATCTGCTCCAGCTGTTAAAAAAGCCATATCACAATACTCAAGAGCCTTATTGAGAGCCAGAAGACGATCAGTTTCGCCTACAAGAGCTTTTGCTTCCTGCTCATTCATTGCAATGACAGTGACATATTCTTTGATAAATTCTTTAAAAAACTCATTTTTCTCTTCTATCAGAGAGCTTGTCCCAAGAGTTAAAACTACCGGAACTTTATGTTCTTTGGCAATGCGAACCGCTTTTAATGTTGCCTTGAACATAGGTGCATTTTCGTCTCTAAGTAGATAAGCTGTAATTAGAAGACAAGCAGCATTGCTGACAACATCCTCTGGTATAAACTTTTCCGAGAGTTCATTCATTATACCTTTGCCAAGCGCAAAAGTTCTTTCTCCATCTTCACAAACTAAACACAGCGCCCTTGCCATTTTCCCGTCACAAGGCTGAACATAGGAAAAATCCACATGAGAATTGGTATTACAGATATATTTGAAGGCGTAATCCCCTACTGTGATAGTTCTTGGAATTGACGCCAGGCAGACAGATCTGTTATCAGATATAACCGAATAATTATGCAGAGTATTTCCAATTGTTCCGCCTGCAAACTCTCCGACTATTTTGCCTGATTTGGAGAGTTCCTGATAAATTGTTTCAATAGTGTTATCATCAAGAACAACAGACTGGCCTTTAGACAACTTATATTTGTTTAACTGATCAGTATCTACTCTGGCTTCAATGTCAACTATTAACTGTTCTATTCCAATGATGTAGGTGTTTTGCTCCGATGCAAAATCTGTTTCAAGAGGAATGCGTTTATGTTCTCCGACAGGAAAGTAGTGTTGACTTTTTCTTCTACCAGGAAATTTCATAGTATTGCTCCAAGAATATTTAATTGGATAAAGTTTAATATTTTGATATTCTGATTAAGAACAGCCGACAGAGTTTCGGAATCCTCCGGAAAGGCTTTGCCTTATAGAGAAGTAGGATTATTATTTCCTAATTCGTAATTCCCTTTATCTATGTTGTTCTTATAAGTTTCTATCAGGTGATGGTCTGCTATATTCCCTTTCTTGTCTGTGAAATAAAAGACATTACCCTTAAGGCGCCTATAGTTGAATATCTTTTTGACCAAAATATAAGGTATGAGATCTACTGTGTTGATAAAAGTAGTGTAATCGAGAGCAGCAAAATGTTTAACGAAACTTTCCTTTCCCGGTGTTGCTTCACCCGAAGTTATTAATTTAATATTTTTATAGGGCACTTTCTCTTTTTGAACTAAATAAGCAGATTCTAAAACAGCTACAGCGCCTCCTAAACTATGTCCGGTTATGATAAGTAATGGATTTTCCCCTTTATCCAGTTCTTTTTTAAAGTCATCAAGAAAATCTCTTAGTTCAGGAGTTTTCATACATGCCTGTCTATTCTTCTCAAACCCCATATGGACATAAGTATTTGTATCCAGAAATTTTGTCTTAGCCGCAACAAAATCAGTAAAAATCCAGGAGTACAGATCGTCCGTTCCACGGAAAGCCATCACATAAACATCCCTATTATCAACTTTTTTCTTCCCAAGAACAAAACCATAATGCTGTTTTAGATCAATGGTTTCATTAAGGTTTTTCTCGTAGTTGTCATATAGACTTATTAATTCATTATCTTTTGTTTTTTTTATCTGCTGGGAAAGCGGCGTAGCTTTCAGGCAGTTTTTCCAGGCTGGATCACTTTTAATTTCACTCAATATTTCTTTAAAAGTCTTATCCCAGGTCACATTCTTGATGTCCCACCCATCTTTCTTAAGCTGATTCTCGCCATCTTCGTGCCTTGTGGCATAACAATACAAGGAGCACAGTTTATACAGTTCTTTATTATCGGCAAAAATTGAACTACTATGTATAGAATCATCTTGTGGTTTTACAGCTTTGGTCTCTTCATCTTGCGCACAGACAAAAAGGCAACTGCTAAAGACTGTCGCTAATAAGACTACTGATTTTAACGCTCTCATAATATCCCCTTTTTTGGTTATTCTTATTCTTCCATTTGTGTAAACTTACTATCAAGTAAACTTTATGTCTCATTACATCCTTTAAAGGTTTTTCAAAATCCTTGCGAACCTCTGTATTTCAGAACAACCATGCAAATATCATCGCTTTGCTCCATTTCACCAGCGTGAGACAAAACAGCCTGATAAACACTCTTTAAAATATCTTTTGTCTGGCAACTGCTGCTCTGATTAAGAACAGCCTGCAGATTCTGTTCCTTAAATAAGTTATGATTAATATCCATAGCTTCGGTCACGCCATCGGTATATAAGAACAGGATATCTCCGGGCTTGAGACTCAATAAGTTAGTTTTATATTCGCAATCTATCATGCCTATTCCCGGCATTGGAGAGTCAGTATCC
>JBAXXY010000039.1:0-19383 GCA_037127655.1 Lentisphaerota bacterium | reverse complement strand
GCCATAAATTAGTCCAATCAAAGTATTTAGTTAAATATATAGTTATAGTAGAATTCAGTTAGCGTATTTAGAACTCTCTGCTAGGTATGTTGTTTCTAGAAGACACCAGACTCTACGAATGTGGAAAGATAAGCCATTATTTTGAAATTGCAAACAGCCACAGAATTAAACCTATTATAGCTACAGCAAGGGCAATGAGCACATAAACAGTAATTTGTGAAGCAAGTTTTTCATTTTTAGAATTACTTGATTTAGGCATTCTTGAAACATTTTCCATAGGTTTCAATGGCGCTGAGTCAGCAACTTTAGATAAGTCAATTATTGTTTTTGTTTCGGTGGAAGCTTGTGAATCTGATTCAAGGCTATAGAGCAACTCTATTTTACCTAATCTGATTATATCTCCATTTTTCAACTCAAGACTTTTAATGGAAATACCATTTACTTTTGTTCCATTTGTACTGTCCATATCTCTAACTAAATATGTGTTAGAGTCACTTTTTACAAATTCGCAGTGAGTTGAACTTACGGTAGGATCCTTGAAACTGATTATATTGACTGTAGAGCGACCACATAAATAAGCTTTATTAGTTAATGGAAAAGTTTGACCTTTATCTGTTTCAGATAAGACTATTAGTACAGGTGTTTTCTTCATTTTTTGATTTATGTACTTTAATTCAAGATTTAATACAAGCGAAATCCATATAGAATCTCTAGCCTATTCTAAGTACAAGTAATAAAATTTCAAATAGCCTTTCAGTATATATTTGTTTTAGTTTTATGAGTGATTACTAATAGAGAGTTGAATATTGATTTGCTTTAGGATAACATTTCTTACACCATGTTCACAATATTAATTTAGGATATAAAGGAAAACTTCTATGAAAAAGAATATAATTTTTCTTGGTGCTCCAGGTGCCGGAAAAGGAACATTTGCCGCTTTGTTAGTTGAAAAAAAGTCTTTGCTTCACATTTCTACAGGTGACATTTTTAGAAGAGAAATAAAGAATGGAACAGAGCTTGGAAAAAAAGCTAAGAGCTATGTTGAATCAGGCGGCCTTGTTCCTGATGAGATAGTTACAGACATGGTTACAAAAAGATTATCGGAATCTGATTGCATTAAAGGCTTTATTCTTGATGGATTTCCAAGAACTCTTAACCAGGCTGAACTTCTTAAAAAAGCCATGATAAAAAGTAATACTAAAGTAGATGCAGTTATTTCTTTTGAAGCAAATGATGAACTTCTAATCAAGAGACTAACGGCCAGAATAATGTGCCGTCAATGCAATGAAAATTATAATAAAATCTTTTCTCCACCGAAAAAAGAGGGCATTTGTGACAAGTGCGGCGGCGAAATTTATCAGAGAAAAGATGACAGTTATGAAACAGCAGTTAGCAGACTCCAGCTTTACCACAAGGAAACTGCCCCTCTAGTTGACTTCTACAAAAAAGATGGAATTTTGCTTTCTTTAAATTCAGCAAGAGATAAGGCTGAAGTAATTAAGGATCTCTTAAAGCTGATTTCTTAAATAATGCCTGAGAAAGTAGTAATATATTCGAAATTAGAGCTTGAAGGAATAAGAAAAGCCGGGCAGGCTGCCGGCTTTGTTAGAGAAGAGCTAAAAAAGGCAATAGTTCCAGGCATCAGTACAAAAGATTTGGATGAAATTGCAAGAAGCTTGATCGAACTAACAGGTGGGAGAAGTGCATTTTTTGGTTACCGTGGTTTTCCAGGACAGATTTGTATTTCTCTAGATGACGAAGTTGTTCACGGAATAGGGCGGTCTGATGTAATTATAGGTGCTGGCTCTGTAGTTAGCGTCGATGTAGGCGTTACTCTTGGTGGTTTTGTTGGGGACACTGCCGAAAGCGTTTGTGTTAGCATCCCCAATGCAGATATAGACTTGCTCTTAAAAAAAACAAGAGAGGCTCTTTTTGGAGGCATTAATGCAGCAGTTGAAGGCAATTATATTCGTGATATTAGTTGCGCTGTTCAAAAAATAGCTGAATCAGCAAGGCTTGGAATTGTTAGGGAATATGTCGGACATGGTTGTGGGAAAAGGCTTCACGAACCCCCTGAAATTCCGAACTACAAAACTTCTAATAGAGGGCCAAGGCTTCAGAATGGAATGGTGTTGGCTATAGAACCTATGCTAAATTTAGGCACACATGCAGTAAAAACTGACAGAGATGGGTGGACAGTTCGAACTCTTGATGCTAAAGTATCGGCACATTTCGAACATATGATTTTAATAAACGATGATAAACCGGAGATATTGACTTGGGCAAAGAAGTAATTACAGTTGACGGAGTAGTTAAAGAATTACTCCCTAATACAATGTTTAGAGTTGAACTAGAAAACAAACATACAGTACTGGCCCATATTAGTGGTAAAATGCGTTTGCATTTTATACGAATTTTGCCGGGTGATGCTGTAACAATGGAAATGTCTCCTTATGACCTGACAAAAGCGCGAATTATTTTTAGGAAAAAATAATTTTTATTTTCAGTTCTCTTACCAAAAATACTCTTTCCCATAAAGGTTATTTTTTATTTTTTTTTAGCTCCTCTCTTGACTGTTATGAGCCTGCAGATATTTTACATACCTTTTGATGTATTTTGAATTCAAAAGGGTTTTTGCGTATAATAGGCTAGTACATTTAACTAAAATTTAAGTATAAAAATGGTGCTATATCATGAAAGTAAGAGCTTCAGTAAAAAGGCGTTGCGAATACTGCCAAGTTGTCAAAAGAGCAGGAGTCTTAAGAGTTATTTGCTCTAAGAACAAAAGACATAAACAGAAACAAGGCTAAATTAATAGTCAATTTATATAACTAACAAGGAAAGAAAGAGATGCCAAGAATTCTAGGTGTTGACATTCCAGGGAAAAAGCGAATAGAAATATCTCTCCGCTACATATATGGTATCGGACCAGCTAAGGCTTTGGACATTGTCAAGAAAGCTAAAGTCACTCTCGGAACTAAAGCAGATGATTTAACTGCAGAGCAAATTGCTTCAATCACTACGATGCTCCAGAATGATTATTTGGTAGAAGGTGATTTGCGCCGTGCTATTATGCAGGATATTCGTAGACTTACAGCTATTGGCTCTTACAGAGGAGTTCGCCATCGTAGAGGACTACCGGTAAGAGGTCAAAGAACTAAAACTAATGCGCGTACAAGAAAAGGACGTAGGTTGACGGTCGGAGCTATACGTGATAAGACACAAAGAAAGTTAGCAACTAAGGACTAAGTAATATCTACACCAATTAGAGGTTTAAAAAAATGGCTGAAGAAAAGGCTACAAAAAAAGTTGACACTAAAACTGCTGTTCAAGCAGTCGATAATACAGAGTCAGTAATTTCTGCTCCGTCAGAGAATCAGGCTGATGCTGTTAAACGCAAAGTTAAAAATGCAAGGCTAGTTCCTTCCGGAATAGCATTTATTAAAGCTACTTTCAATAATACAAAAGTTACGATCACTGATCCAAGGGGCAATGTAATTTGCTGGGGTACTGCCGGCAAGGCAGGCTTTAAAGGATCTAGAAAAAGCACAGCTTACGCAGCACAGCTTGTTGCAACAGAAGCTGTCAAGAAGGCTCAACAGACTTTTGGTATGCGCGAAGTAGAAGCTAGAATAAATGGGCCTGGACCAGGTCGTGAGTCAGCCGTACGAGGGATCGCGGCTACCGGAGTTGATATTACAGCAATAAAAGATATCACTCCTGTTCCGCATAATGGTTGCAGACCACCAAAAAGACGCCGTATTTAATTTCTAGGAGAAAATTATGAGACAAACAGGACCATCGTGCAGATTATGTAGAAGAGAAGAGAAAAAACTCTTCCTTAAAGGCGAAAGATGCCATAAGGCAAAATGCGCCATAGACAGGGATAAAGGAATTCCTGGAATGCATCAGAAAAGAAAAACAAAGCTTTCAGACTATGGACAACAGCTTAGAGCTAAACAGCAAATCCGTAGGTCTTATGGAGTAAGCGAAAGACAATTCAGAAAAGTATTTGGAATTGCTTCAAGCAAGAAAGGAATAACAAGCTTTACGCTTCTAGTTCTCCTTGAATTCAGGCTTGACAATGCAGTTTATCGTTCTGGTTTTGCATCTTCAAGGGCTTTAGCCAGACAAATGGTTACGCACGGACATGTAAAGGTAAATGGAAGAAGAGTCAATATTCCTTCATTTACGCTTAAAGTTGGTGATTCCATTACTCTTAAGCAATCTGATAGGAGTACTGCTTTAGCAACTAAAAACATTGAAGCAACTGCTGATATGAATAAAATTCCTGAATGGATGTCTTTTGATAAAGAAGCAAAGAAAACTCAAATACTTCGCCTTCCAGAGCCTGGAGAAATTCAAGCTCCGGCTAACGAACAGCTTGTAGTAGAACTATATTCTAAGTAAAATCTGGAGGATATTAAAATGGGTCTAATTCATGAATTTCCAATACCTCAGAGTATTGAGAAGGATGAAGCGACAGCTACTCCGACATATGCAAAGTTCACAGCTGCTCCATTTCAGAGCGGATTTGCCCACACGATAGGTAATTCTTTAAGAAGAGTCCTTCTTTCTTCTCTTAAAGGCGCGGCTGTTTCTGCTATTAGAATCGATGGCGTAACACATGAGTTTGCAACAATTTCTAAAGTAGTAGAAGATGTGTCTGAAATAGTTCTTAATTTAAAAAAAGTCCTCTTGGTAGCTCATACTGATCTTCCGAAGACTTTAGAAATCAAGAAAAAAACTGCAGGTCCGGTAACAGCAGCGGATATAACGACTGATGGAACAATCGAAATTGTCAATCCTGAACTGGTTATTTGTCACCTAGATAAAGATACCAATTTCAGACTCGAGCTTGATATTACTGAAGGTAGAGGCTTTAGAGCATCAGAGAAAAACAAGATTGAAGGTCAGCCAGTTGGCACAATTGTTATAGATTCAAATTTCAGTCCTGTAAGAAGAGTTCGTTACCAAGTAGGTGCAGCTCGTGTAGGTGAAGAAACCGAAATGGATAGCCTCATTCTTGAAATTTGGACAGATGGAAGAATCACTCCTGATGATGCGCTTGAAAAATCAGCCAAAATTCTTAGAGATCATCTTCGTCCGTTCTTTGGTCAAGCCGAAAATCTTGAGCCTTCTGCTCTGATTAGCGATGAAGAAAAACCAATTTTCAAGGTTCTGTCTCAGAATGTAGAAATATTGAACCTTTCAGTTCGTTCTCAAAATTGCTTAAATAACGCCAATATTCAACTCATTGGGGAATTGTGTTCTAAGCCAGAGACTAGAATGCTTAAGTATAAGAACTTTGGCAAGAAATCATTAGATGAAATAGTCTCTAAACTAGCGCCTATGGGATTGTCTTTAGGCATGGCATTTAGCGAAAATGTGAGCGAAGCTGTCAGAATGGAAGCACAAAAGCTTACTCAAAAACCAATCATAGAAGATGAAGAACTAGAAAGCGAGTAAAAATTATGCGTCATAGAAAACACACATTTAAAATTGGAAGAACTGATTCTCATAGAAGAGCTCTTCTTGCAAATCAGGTCTGCAGTCTCATTCTTACAAAGCAGATTAGCACAACCATAGTTAAAGCTAAAGAAACAAAACGAATTGCTGAAAAAATGGTAACTCTTGGTAAAAGCGGCACGCTTCATGATAGACGCCGTGCTATCAGTAAACTTCATAATAGAGATGCGGTAAAGATTCTTTTTGACGAAATTGCACCAATTTTTAAAGATAGAAAAGGTGGATATACAAGAATTATACAACTTGGTCAGAGAATTGGAGATGCTGCAGAAATATGTATTCTTCAGTGGGTAGAATCTTTTGAAACACCTAAAGAAGTTAAAAAAGAAAAAGCAGAATCAAAGTAAGAATTTAGAGTTTATTTTGTAAAACCTCAGGACAGCTTAGGCTGTCCTTTTTTATTTCTAGTAGAATATAAAATTTAAAACTGGTAAGTATTAAAATAAAATAATACAATCATATTAGACTTCATGCTTTTAATGGTGCATATGCGTAGTTTTGATAGCTGCCTTAATTTATTTATCAATGACTTAAAAGATTCTGAGCATCTTTCTCATGACAGAACTTTAGCATTGATACTACTGTATAAAGAATCTGGCGATATAAAGTTTCTTAATGATGTTCTTCTCGGAAATATATGGTTTATAATATCAAGAGCTAAAAGATATAACAATAGATACCTAACAGCATCTGACCTCATTTATTCCGGCATGCTTGGAATGGCTAGAGCTGCAAAAAAATTTGATCCATCTAGGAATATAAAGTTTATAACTTATGCATCTTACTGGATAGAGATGTATATGCGGAGAGAAGTTATTTACAATTCCTCAGTAGTCAAGATAACACCGCGGACATGGAAAATGTCTTCGCTTTTATTTAAAATGAGAAATTCAGGAATTAGCGAAGAAGCTATAATGAAAGAGTTAAAAATCGGAAAGAATACTTTACGAAGATTTAGGTCAAGTCATATAGATATGAGCCTGAATTCAGCTGTAGATGAGGGGTCAGATAACCAAGAGCTGGGAAAAATTCTACTCGTAGATTACGAAACTCCTGCTGATATATGCTCTGAGAATGATTTGTCAGATTATCTCCTTTCTGCAGTTAATAAATTAAAAATAAGGGAACAGGAAATAATTCTGAGAAAATTTGGGCTTAAAAACTACAAGAAAGAGAATTTGAAGGAAATCAGCTCATATCAGGATATATCTCCAGAAAGAGTGCGACAATTACTAAAAAGTGGACTCAGGAAGCTTAAAAACAGCATTGCTAGGAAGGAAACGGCCTAGTTATTGGAATTTGTTGACAATGTCATAAATTTCCTGTGGGGAAGTAACCACGAATGAGTTGATTCCTAGTTTAGCTGCAGCATCAACATTCAACTTGCTATCATCAAAGAATAGAATATCTTCAGGATTTGCCTTTAGTGATTTAATAACATACATAAAGATTTCAGGAAAAGGTTTCATTAATCCTATTTCATAAGAAAAAAACAAATTATCGAAGATTTCGAAAAGATTGTATTTACTTCTAAGGTATTGAACATGAGGCATATTTGTATTTGATAAAATGGATAAATTGAAGTTCTTTTTAAGGTCAGCAAATAATTCAAAGAATTTAGGCTTTGGAGGTCCTGTTATAGCGCAGAAATTCTTTTTGATTTCTTCCGGAGTTAATTTTACTTTAAATTCCAAAATTATAGCAGAGGCAAATTCATCGAATGAACTCTTGCCTGTTTCAAAATTCTTAGTAGCCTCTGAGATAACCCAAAGTTTCTGAAGTTCCTCCAGAGAGTATTCTTTTCCCAGCATTTTAGCCGCATAAAACTCCCAATAGAGATCTATTAGGACTCCGCCCATATCTGTAACAATGTATTTCACAAAAACACCTCTGTCATTAAAAATTAAGAGGCTATTCAGCCTCTTAAGATAATTTGGTTTAACGCTCAATGCCTGTAAAAATTACTGCTGAAGCGGCATCTTTGGGGATAACCCCAAGATTTTTAAGTTTGATGTATCCTGTGAAACCAGAAGAACCTGTAGGATCAACATTTATATCTGTTGATAATTTTGCCAGTTTATTGGCCGTTACAAGCTCCTTTTCTGTCACAGTAATAGGTATTCCGCCCGTTTTTAGCATTCCCTGTATGATTTTGTACCAATCGTAGGTGACATCATCTAGAATGCCATGAGCTATGCTGTGCGGTTCTCCTTCCCAAGCCCACATGTATTTAGACATGTTTTTATGAGCGCCTTCGCTAAGAAGCTGTTGAACTTTCTCTGTCGCATAGTTTTGTTTCGCAAAAGCTGAGATGGAAAGAATCTCATCAAGATTATTATTAAAGTACTCAACAAGAGACATAGCCTTAAGATGTATATCAGTTATTTCAGGCACTAAAAGAGAGCAACTTAATCCGTTTAATTTGGCGATTTCCTTAATTAACAGAAGATAAGCCCTGAATAGAGGAAAGCCTCCTTCAGTTTGTACTGTAAATATTGAAGGAAGATAATTTATAGCATTTGAGGAATATAGTTCTTCAATTGATTTAACTGCAGAACTAGCCAATGCTCCGCCGCCTACCTGAATAACTATTGCATTGATTTTTTGTTTAACCAGAGATGCCTGAGCAAATAATTCAAGACATAAGGTTTGTCCCCCTTCTATGTTAGACCAGTTATCTGGTCCAGAACAAGAGAAAGGAACAGCGCTTGCAGCTAAAGCTTCCTGGAATCTGTTATAGCAAGGGTCTCCTGATTCACCCGAAACTCTTGGGCATTCAATAATGTTGGCGCCATAGCTATTGAGTCTCTTTATAACATTAGGATTGAGATTTGGAGGCACAAATACGCTTAGAACATATCCAGCAGCTTTTGCCACGGCGGCGGCTCCCATTGCAGCATTACCACAACTGTAAATAGCAAGTTTTGGTTTTTCCTGAATGATGTTAGCCTTTCTTAAAACTTCTAGATAAATAATATTGCCCATAAGATGTCTGGCCTTATGAGAGCCTGAAACATTGACAGTTTCATTTTTTATCAGAGTTTTACCAGGAATTTCTTTTATAGAGTCCTTGACTATCAAAGGGGTCATAATGAATCCTGGTTCGCCAAATTTCCGTAATTCTTCATTAATAGAATCTACTATCGAGTCGAAATTTACATTAAGCTTTTCAGCAAGATAGTAGCTATAGAAGAACTTTTTAAAGAGCAAATACGGATCTGTGCTTTGTGTGACATCAAGAAGACTGGTTATACCAAAGGAAAAATTGTCTGGAAGAAATTTTTCCAATATATGATTAGCAGAATCTTTTTTGCGATTATCACAACCGTGAACAGCGCGTTTTAAATCAAGAGAGTACACCGACTCGCAGCCGGTGCACTTCAAAATAGAGTTTTTCATATTACTCTAAAAAATTACTTGGCTTTCTTGTTAAAATCCTTAATCAAATTGTCCCAGATTGGAACGAATTTTTTGAGGTTTTTCCAGAAACTTTGACATTTTCTTGCGTTAAAGTCCTTAAGTTCGACTCCTTGCTGTTCTACCCAAGTGTAATACCCGAGATTAAATACTCTTTCTTTTTCAACTTGAGTCATCTCCATGAAGTGGTCAGTAGTAATTGCCTTCAGGAACTGCCCAAAAGTTTCAGCAGCATCAGATACATCAAATTTGCCGCCAAAGTATTTCTTCATAGCTTTTGGTGCTTCGCTCTTATACATGAATGCCGGGTCTGTAGCAACTGTAATAACTGCGTCATTTGCTCCCATTCCATAATATTTTGCAGTCTTTATTGCAGCAACCATATTAGCTATAGAAGATAGACCCATAAGTGAAAGATTCTTGATGTCCTTATCGGAAACACCTTTTACTTCCTTGAGGTATTTTATGCCAACATCAGTATTGAATAGCAAATAGAGGGAGTCTGATGAAGAATCAGAAACAGCGGAGACTATATCTGTATTCATTACATTATGAACATAAGGTACATGTTTGTCGCCAATACCTTGGATGTTGTGAGCACCGAAACCATTATTAAGAAGAGTCGGGCATTCAAGGGCTTCAACAGCAACTATTTTAAGATCATTATATGCATCTTTGAGATAGTCCCCAGCAGAAATTGTTCCAGCAGAACCCGTAGCTGAAGTAAATGCTCTGAGCTTTAAATCTGGATTCTTCTTCTGCATATCTTTGTAAACCTTATCCATAGCTTTACCTGTGCAGACATAATGGATTACAGTGTTTCCAAATTCGCAGAACTGATTGAATATGATATTGGTAGGATCTTTATCCAATTCGTTGCATTTGTCATAGATTTCTTTGACATTGCTTTCAGAACCGTATGTCTTGTAAATGTCCTTTGCAGGATCTATGCACCATTTATTGAGCCAATTAAAGCGTTCTTCGCTCATTTCCTCAGGCAGTATAGCAATACCGCGGCAGTCCATAATACGAGAAACAGCTACGCCGCCTCTGCAATAGTTACCTGTTGAAGGCCAGATAGCTTTGTGCTTGGTAGGGTCAAACTGTCCAGTAATAAGTCTTGGGGCCAGGCAACCGTAAGCAGCCAGAACTTTGTGAACATTTACCATTGGAAAGAATGCCCCAGGCATAATAAGAATTTTTGCATCTATTCCTGTAATTGCCTTTGGAACTTCAAAGTAGTAAGGTACATCTCTGAAACCTCTTCCTTCTGGTTCATTATACCAGTTAATTCTGTAAAGATTGAGTGGATGAGCTTCGTCACGGTCAATATTTTGAAGCGCTTTTAGTATTTCTGCCGGAATTTTTGAGGGGTCACTGAGTTCTTCATATGTAGGAAGTTGAATATTCCTTTCCTTAAATCTCTTAATTGTCTGGTTAAGAGTGTCTTGGTTAACAACTGTACATTCCATCCCTAGCTTTGCCATAAAATCTCTCCTATTATTTTGCAAGTTATTGATTTGGGAACTAATAAATATGTCCTAATTATCATTAATAACAAGAAAATTACAAGATTCTATTTATTCAAAAATCCCCAAAAGAACTCTTTATTAAGTCCTAAAACTAGTTTTCTTAGACTTTAATTGACATAGATAAGAATGTATAATTATCTCAATCTACGAAAAAACTTTAACTCAATAAGGATGGAAAATGGCTAAGAAATTTGAAATGGAACAGCTCGTTTCATTATGCAAAAGAAGAGGTTTTATTTTTCAGAGTTCTGAAATTTATGGTGGTATAAATGGCTTTTGGGATTATGGCCCGATGGGCGTAGCAATGAAAAAAGCTATTGAGAACCTCTGGTGGCAGGAGATGGTTCAAAATAGAGACAATGTCGAAGGTTTAGACTCAACTATAATATGTAATCCAAAAATATGGAAAGCTTCAGGGCATCTGGATAAGTTTGGCGATTTGATGACAGACTGCAGAGATTGCAAGGCAAGACATAGAGTTGACCAGATGGAAGATCCTAAGAAATGCCCAAATTGCGGTTCTGCTAATCTAACAGAGCCACGAGAGTTTAATTTGATGATGAAAACTTATGTCGGACCTGTTTCAGACGAAGAGCATGCGGCTTATTTAAGAGCAGAAACATGTCAGCCGATATTTGCTGATTTTCATACTGTAAGGGTAGCTTCAAGACAAAAATTGCCATTTGGCATAGCTCAAGTCGGAAAAGCTTTTAGAAATGAAATAAATCCAAGAAACTTTACATTCAGATCCAGAGAGTTTTCACAAATGGAAATGGAGTTTTTCTGTTCCGCTGAAGAGTCTCTTAAATGGTACGAATATTGGAAAAATGAACGAATAAAATACTATAGAGAAAAACTTAATTTCTCAGAAGATGTTTTAAAAACCCATGAACATGAAACTCTGGCGCACTATGCTAAAGCGGCGGTGGATATTGAGTTCAAGTTCCCGTTTGGATGGGGCGAACTTGAAGGCATTCATCATCGCGGCACATGGGATATGTCGAGGCATCAGGAATTTTCGGGCCAAAACCTTGAGTATTTTGATCAGGAAAAAAATATTAAATACACCCCAACAGTAGTAGAAACATCGGTAGGTTTGGATAGAACTATGCTGGCTGTTCTATGCAATAGTTACGATGAGGATACTGCCGAAACCAAAAAAGAAGGTCAGGATGAGGATGTAAGAGTAGTTCTTAGACTTCCTGAAATTTTAGCTCCTATACAAGTAGCAATTCTTCCTCTTTCAAAGAAGCTTTCAGAAAAATCTGATAGCGTATATAAGGATTTAAGGAAGCGCTATAGGGCAGATTACGATGACACAGGAAGTATAGGAAAGCGTTATAGAAGACAGGATGAAGTTGGAACTCCCTACTGCATTACGGTGGATTTTGATTCTTTAAATGATAACTCCGTAACAATCAGGAACAGAGATACAATGCTGCAGGAAAGAATATCGGCTGATTCGCTTGTCTTATACTTTGATTCAAAATTTATTAAATAAGGAAATTGAATATGAATTGTCCAATTTGTTGTGGACGTAAAATGAATGAGATTGACATTGAAGGCATTAAAACTCTTCATTGTGATAAGTGCGATGGGATTTTTCTTCATCATGGAGAGCTGAAAAAAATAACTCACCACATGTCTGGGGATGTTGAATATTCATCAATAGAAGAAGCCGATTTTACGAAAAAATCAGGAGTTACATGCCCTGTTTGTGATGAAGGAAAGGTTTTTGATCATAGATCTAATTGTACTGATAGTGCCTGTAATGAGTGCATACAAAATGAAATGATTGATATATATTTTGCTTCTTTTTCGAATGTAAAAATGCAATATTGCCCAAAATGCAAAGGGATATGGCTTGCAAAGGGAACTCTAGATCTTATCAACAAAGAAATAGATAAGCTAAATCATGACAAAGACAATTGGGAATATATACTTGGAGCTTTCTTGTCAAAACTGCCTTTTTAGAGAAATTCAGTCTTGAAGAAATATTTTTTTAATGATACTATGTTTACTCGTTGATTAACTAGAAGTATTTTAAGTTAAACCAAATTAAGGAGAATGGAAAATGGCAGCAAAAGTTGATGCAGGTAAATGCACAGGATGCGAAAGTTGCGTAAGCGCTTGCCCAGTTGAAGCTATCAGCATGAAATCAAGCAAAGCAACAGTTTCTGATCAGTGCATAGATTGCGGCGCATGCGTAGGCGAGTGCCCAGTTGAAGCTATTACTCTCTAAGTAAAAGAAGATTTAGCTCATAATAGCAACGGTTTGAAAAGATCGTTGCTTTTTTATTGGCTATTTCTTTTTGGAATTGATTGTGTTAAGAATTCTTACGGCGGCACAGCCTGCACCAAAACCGCTATCAATATTAACTACAGCAATTCCGTTTGCGCAACTATTCAACATAGAGAACATAGCAGTTATTCCTCCTAAAGAAGCCCCATATCCCACACTGGTAGGAACTGCTATCACAGGAGTTGAAACCAATCCTCCAACCACACTAGGCAAAGCTCCTTCCATTCCAGCTATTACAATCAGGACATCAAATTCTCTTATTTTGTCGATTTTGCCCATTAGCCTATGAATTCCGGCTACGCCGATGTCCATGAAAAGTTCAGTCTGATAACCGCATATTTCAATTGTGTATTTTGCCTCCATAGCTACTGAAATATCGCTTGATCCAGCACTTAGGATCGCAACTCTGGCTTTCGAAGTTTTTAGCTTTTCCAAAGTTAAAGGCGAAAAGCAATAGATTACTTTTCCTAGTTTATTATATTTTATAGGAGATGGTATTTTTGAAGATATAGAGGTATAAACTTCTTCGTTTACTCTTGTTACGAGTATGTCTTTATTTTTTTCAAAAAGCGAGGCAATTATTTGTATAAGTTGTTCTTCATTCTTATTTGAACCAAAAATGAATTCGGGAAAACCGCATCTTTCGCTTCTTGATTCATCAAGTCTCACTTCACCATTCATCAAGACTGATTCATTGATTTTCGAGAGGATAGAGCAAGCTGTTTCAGCATTTATTTCATTTGTCTTGAAGCGTTCTAAAATTTCTGCTATTTTATCATTCATTTGGCATATCCTCATAAACCAAGTAGTGGGAATGCTTCATTCCAAGTTTACTGTAGGTTCTCTGAGCTGATAAATTATTCTTTTCGACATAAAGCCTAAATCCGCAACATGAATTTGAAGCTCCAAGTTCCTTAACTTTTGAATACAGTTTGCTGTATATCCCTTTCCTTCTGTATTGGGGCAAAACATATACGCTTTGTATCCACCATATAAAAGCGTTTCTCCAATCAGACCATTCTTTTGTCACCATAAGAGAGGCTATTACTTGCTCGCCCTGATTTAAGGCGACAAGATAGAAAGCCTCAGTTTTGCCAGATAAGACTTTTTGAACACCAGCAGAAAGGATTTCTACATTAAGTTTCTTTTGCTCTGTCTCCCATGCCATCGCCTTATTAAACTGCACAATAGCAGTAAGATCTTGAGGCAAAGAAAGCCTTATTGTAATGTCGGAAGTCATGAAAATTATTTATTTTATGACAATAATTTATTTATAGAATTCGCGGCAATTCTGCCTTGTCCCATAGCCAAAATAACCGTTGCAGCTCCGAGAACTATATCTCCACCAGCGTAAATCTTATCCATTGAAGTCTTGCAATTTTCATCAACTATAATATTTCCCCATTTATTGCATTTAAGTCCCGGTGTTGTTTGAGAAATGAGCGGGTTGGAATCATTTCCAATAGCTATAATCACAGTATCTACTTCCATTATGAATTCACTTCCTGGAATTTCAACAGGTCTGCGCCGGCCTGAATCGTCAGGTTCTCCAAGTTGATATTTAAGGCATTCTATAGCTGTGGCTTTTTTCTCGCCGAGAATTCGTTTGGGGTTTACCAAGAGGTGAAAGATTACACCTTCTTCTTTAGCGTGCCCTACTTCTTCAACTCTGGCGGGCATTTCTTTTTCAGTTCTTCTGTAAATTATATGTACTTCTTTTGCCCCTAATCTAACAGCTGTCCTGGCGGCATCCATAGCCACATTGCCTCCGCCTACAACAGCGACTTTTTTAGACATAGCAATAGGAGTAGCAGCCATTTCACGCACATAAGCTTTCATAAGATTGGCCCTTGTCAAAAACTCATTTGCAGAATAGACGCCTACCATATTTTCACCTTCAATATTCATAAATTTGGGCAGGCCTGCTCCTGTTCCTACAAATACCGCGTCATATCCGTCTTTCTCTATTAAATCAGCTAATTTCCTTGTCTTGCCAACTACGAAATTATTCTTGATTTCAACGCCCATGGCTTTAAGTGTATCAATTTCAGTCTGGACAATGGCTTTAGGTAGTCTGAATTCTGGAATTCCGTATGTCATTACACCGCCGGTCTTGTGGAAAGCTTCAAAGAGAGTAACATTATGCCCTTCTCTTCTAACATCAGCTGCAACTACTAATCCCGCAGGGCCGCTGCCTACAATTGCGACTTTCTTTGAAGTGTCAGCTTTTACCTGAGGAGTTTTTAGGTTTCCTTTTTCGCGTTCCCAATCTGATACGAAGCGCTCAAGCCTTCCGACAGCTACAGATTTTAAAACATCTTTTAGGCTTTTTCCGACAGTACAATACATCTGGCACTGAACTTCCTGTGGGCAAACTCTGCCGCAAATAGCCGGCAACAAGCTGCTCTTTTTTATGACATCAATAGCTTTTTGAAAATTCCCCAGAGCTATTTCAGTGATAAAACCGGGAATATCTATCTGAACTGGACAGCCTTTCACGCACGGGGCGTTCTTGCATTGGAGGCATCTTAAAGCTTCAGCCTTTGCTTGGTTTTCAGTGTAACCGCTGGCAACTTCTTGCGTGTTTTTCCTCCTGACAAGTGGGTCTTGTGAAGGCATTTCCTGAACAGGGATAGACAACCTATCCTTAGGAGACAATTGGCCATTACAGGATTCGAATTTATTTAAACAATCTTTTGCCAAAGAATCGTGTTCATTAATAGTGCAATGTTTACTGCTCATAATTTACCTCTCTGTACTGATGAGTCTAGTTTGCATTTATGATAAGCGTTAGTTTCAATTTCCTTATATGCCTGAAGCCTTGACATCATATTATCAAAATCTACTTTATGTCCATCAAATTCAGGACCATCGCAACAGACGAATTTTGTTTCGCCTCCGACAGTTACCCTACATCCGCCGCACATTCCTGTACCATCAATCATGATTGTGTTGAGAGAAACAAGAGTAGGTATAGCAAAAGGCCTAGTGGTTTCTGCACAGAATTTCATCATTATTCCGGGACCAATTGCAACTACCATATCAGGTTTCCATGATATACACAATTCTTTCAGCGGTTCAGTAACTATTGCTTTTCGACCATAAGAACCATCGTCAGTGCAAATGATAAGTTCATCTGCGAGTTTTCTCATTTCTGATTCAAAAATTATAAGATCTTTGGATCTGGCGCCGATAATAACTTTTAGCTCATTTCCGGCTTTTTTCATAGCCTTTGCTATAGGATGAGAAGGCGCTACTCCGATCCCGCCGCCTATGCAAATAACTTTTCCAAATTTTTCTACATGTGTAGGTTTTCCAAGTGGACCTAACAGATTCACTATTTTTTCGCCAATGGAAAGCTTTGCAAGTTCAAAAGTGGTTTTTCCCACAACTTGAAAAATAATGGTAATAGTGTCTTTCTCTGAATCAGAATCGGCAATAGTTAGAGGTATTCTCTCAGCAAAATCATTATCCAGTGAAAGAATAATGAATTGCCCTGCCTTGCATTCTTTTGCAATAAGTGGTGAGATTATTTCCATTAAGTAAACATTTTCTGAAAGCTGTCTTTTGTTTAAAATAGTATTCATTAGTTATTTGGGGTTAGTTGTTTTATTCTTATTTTTCAATAAAAAATTACATGTCCTTTCACTTTAATACCTGTATTAATAGCATATGACATCTTTTGCTTCAATACTTTAAGCATAATGAAAATAAAAATGCCGCTCAATTGAGCGGCATTATAGTTGATCAAATTGATTACTGATTACTTTTGATCAGCCGGTGGAGTTGTTGTCGAAGGAGTTGTATTGAGAGAAGTGTCAATAGTACTCATATCGTTAGAGATTTGTTTATCAAAATCCTGGAAAGAAGTTCCACCTGAACCAATTACGCTAGCATCTGTAAGACCGCTAACAGTGGCAGTTTTTCCATCAGAAGTCATTGAAGCATCATTTTTAAATACAGGGTCATTTCTGAGGTCGCCCATGAGCTGTGTATCAGAGTTCACCTGGTCAGTAAGAATATTTTCCAAGTTCTGTACTGCAGGAGGATTGTTAGATGTTTGCTGAGTAGTAGCAGGTTGCATTCCTTGTTCAGTTCCACTTGCTTTGTAGAGAGGCTGTATAGGTGTAGGGTTTCCATTCACATCAGTTCCACCTGTGCTGTACAAAGGCATAACTGTTGTTGATGGCTGATCTTGTTTGTAAGTAGAGTCAGAAATAGCAGCAGTATAATCCATTCCACCGCCTTGAGGAGCAGTATTTCCAGTTCCCTCATAGTACTGATCGTTAACATAATCCTGTATTACTTGCTGCTGACTTCTCAGGTTAGGATCTGGTGATGCATTTGCTGCAACTTTAGAAGTATCAATAGAAGGATCTAAAGCTTTAGCAAGATCTACTTCACCGAACATTATAGCGTAATCAATCGCTGATGAACCTGAAACAGAATCTTTGGCGCTAGTATCTGCACCAAGTTTAATTAGTTCTAATCCTGATTTTTGTAATCCTTCCTTGGCGCACCATGCAATAATAGGCATTTTCCCGAAAGCTGTACCATTTACGCTTACACCTTTACCCACAAGATAAGCAATCATTTCAGTATCTTGATGAGCCATAGCAGCAAGCATAGCCATTGGAACTCCGCCGTTCTTGCTAGAATTCAATGTGGCTCCATTATCAATAAGCATTTTTGTGATATCATTATAGGAACCCATTTGAGACCAATCAATGACAGTTAACCCTCTATTATCAGTATAGTTTACATTTGCGCCAGCTTTAATTAGCGCGGCAACAGCATCTTTCTTTCCATAATAGGCAGCGCTTGAAAGAGGTGTAGTAGCTGTCACAGGTTCTACATTGTCAATTTTAGCTCCGGCAGCAACTAAAGATGCGATTACTTCCTGGTTGCCTGTAAAAGCAGCTACAGAAAGAGCGCTATGCCCGTCTGAAGATTCAGCATTTGGGTTCGCTTTTGCTGCAAGAAGAAGTTGAACTATATCGGCATGGTTATTCTTAATAGCAAGAATTAGGGCTGTGCCGTAAAAAGTTTGAATATTTGGATTAGCTCCGTTATCAAGCAGGAATTTTACAACATCAGTTTTACCATTCGCTGAAGCGGCTGATAGAGCTGTGCTGCTGTAATAGGTATTAACATCCATTCCACCATCTAAGAAAAGTTTTAGATTGTCAATGTCCCCGGAACTAGCGCAAGTAATAAAACTTGCGGAGTTGTAAGAAACACCTTTTGCCTGGAGCTGTTTTTGAGCCTGAATGGCTTTTGAATTGTCAACTACCGTTGTTGAGCATGCCCCGACCGCGAAACAGGCTAGAGCCACGAGAGACGCTTTGAATAAATTCATCTTCATAACCTTTTGGTTTCCTTTATATTATTGTTAAGTGAAATTGCAAAATACCACATTTAAACAATAGTCTAACGAATCGAAAAAAAAAATCACTAGTCAAAATAAAAAAAATTCATATTTCTAGAATAAGGAAAGATTTATTCTTTTGGGTTAAGATTATTCTCAGTGTTTAATAAAAATAAAGAGGCTTGTTATGGATAATGATAGTCTAGGAGGAAATATTCCTCGTAAGAAGAGAAAATTGGGATGTTTTCTAAAAACAGTAATTTGCGGTGTAATCGTAGTTATCGGTTTATTCATATTGGGAAATATTTTTAAGACTGAAGAGAAAGATGTAAACCTTTATTCCAGCGAAAAAATCGAACAGGTTTATGTCTCAGGCAATCAAAAATCGCTTAATAAGATAGCAGTTATCTATGTCAATGGGATTATCTTCAATGGTGTTGACGCCTGGGACAATGTGGCCAATGCAGATTATATTGCGAATCAAATTTACTCAGCTCAGATAGATCCTGAAGTCAGGGCTATAGTGCTTGAAGTTAACTCTCCGGGCGGAGAAGTTTCAGCCGCCGACAAGATATACAATTATATTGCAAAATTTAAGGCTACTAACAGGCCAATTGTTGTTTTATTTGACTCTATGGCGGCAAGTGGCGGGTATTACATTTCAGCACAATCCGACTGGATAGTATCAGGAAGATTGTCTATTACAGGTAGTATCGGAGTAATAATAGACAGCATTAAATACTACGATCTTTTAGGCAAAATAGGGGTACAGGACGAAGTCTATAAAACTGGCGAATTTAAAGACTTATTAAATCCGGCAAGACCTACTACTATTGCAGAAAAAGAGATACTTAAAAACATGATTGATGAGTCCTATAATGTATTTGTAGGAATAGTTTCGCAGGGAAGAATTTCAAAGAATAAGAAATTAACTGTTGACTACATAAAGAAGTCTGAAGTTGGGGATGGAAGGGTTTTCTCAGGACAGGAGGCGCTTAAATTAGGTCTTGTTGACCAAATAGGCTATTATAGCGATGCTTTAGATAAAGCTATTTCTCTAGCCAAGCTCGACAAGAACGATGTTCAGATAGTCAGATATGAAGAAAAATTTACTTTTGAACAATTTTTAAGTAGGCTCATGTTTAAGAATTTAAAAATTAACTTGGAAATACCCGGTATAAAACGAGAAAGCTCTATTCCACCTGGTAATTTTTATTATTTGTATAGAGGACTAG
>JBAXXY010000038.1:0-19519 GCA_037127655.1 Lentisphaerota bacterium | reverse complement strand
CTCTATAGCAGGTTCTTACTATAGAGGTAAGGAAAGCAATCCTATGCTCCAGCGAATTTATGGAACTGCTTTTAATGACAAAAAAGAACTTCATGACTATCTGAAACTCATTGAAGAGGCCAAGAAAAGAGATCACAGAAAACTTGGAAAAGAACTGGATTTGTTCAGTATTTCCGAGCAGGTAGGCGGCGGTTTGGTTTTATGGCACCCAAAAGGATCTTTTGTAAGAAATGTATTTGAAACATATTGGAGAGAAGAACATTACAAGAATGGTTACGATCTTCTTTATACTCCTCATATAGGTAAATCACAATTATGGGAAACGAGTGGACACCTGAGCTTCTATAAAGATGCTATGTATGCGCCTATGGATATTGATGGTAATGATTACTATGTCAAACCCATGAATTGCCCTTTCCATATTGAAATTTATCAGTCGAAACTCAGATCGTATAAAGAACTTCCCCTGAGATGGGCAGAACTTGGAACTGTTTACAGATACGAAAAAAGTGGAGTTCTTCATGGTCTTTTGAGAGTTAGAGGTTTTACCCAGGATGATGCTCATATTATTTGCACTCCTGAACAAATTGAATCAGAAATCTTGAATGTACTGAAGTTCAGTCTTGATATTTGGAAAGCTTTCGGGTTCACTGACATAAAAGCTTATCTTGCAACCAGACCTGAAAAAGCAGTTGGCGAACCTGAAAAATGGAAAAAAGCTCTTGTTTCACTTGAAAAGGCTGTTAGAACATTGGGTTTGGAATGCGAAGTAGATGAAGGCGGCGGAGCATTTTACGGACCCAAGATTGACCTTAAAATAAAAGATGCAATTGGCAGAGAGTGGCAAATGTCCACCATACAATTTGACTTTAACCTTCCTGAAAGGTTTGGAATGACTTATATTGGGGATGATGGACTTAAGCACCAGCCGTTTATGGTTCACAGAGCACTTTTAGGTTCAATTGAAAGATTTTTTGGAATTCTTGTTGAACATTATAGTGGTGCTTTCCCTATGTGGCTTGCCCCTGAACAAGTCAGGATTCTTCCTATAACTGATAATCATCATCCTTACGCGAAAGAACTTGCTCAAGAACTAAAGTGTATGAATTTTAGAGTGGAAGTAGATAGTCGATCTGAAACGATTGGAGCCAAAATAAAGAATGCCAGGAATGAAAGAGTTCCTTATATAGCAGTTGTAGGAGATAAGGAAATTGCCGAAAGAAGCCTTTCTGTCAGATCAAGAAGAGAGGGCGAACTTGGATCGATAGCTTTTGATAAACTAAAGGAAAAACTTATCAGAGATGTTGCACTGAAAGTTTAGTTAGTTTCGAGTAGTTGCTTTTTTTAGAATAAGGCAAGTTGAAAGTCAATTAAGATAGAGTATTTTAAAGACTTTCTAATTGGTAATTTAAATAGGAGATCGTCATATAGCTAGGTTAGTTAAAACTGCCGCTCAATTGAATTTCGATCAAGTGCGGTTGATTGGGGCTGATGGAGATCAGCTTGGTGTTGTTTCCAAATTGAGAGCTTTTGAGCTTGCTAAGGAAGCAAAGTTGGATTTGGTTGTCGTATCAGAGCAGTCAGATCCTCCTGTATGTAAAATTCTTGACTTTGGAAAGCTTGCTTATGATCAGAAGCGTAAACATAAAAACCAAAAGAAAAATCAGGTAGTTCAGAAATTAAAAGAATTAAGGTTCCATCTAAATACTGATGAGCATGATTATCAGACAAAGTTAAATCACGCGACTGAGTTTTTAGAAAAGGGAAACAAAGTTAAAATGGCTATAGTTTTTAGAGGTCGCGAAGCGGCTTATAAAGATAAAGGCTTTGAACTCATAAATCGTGCGATTAAGGAGCTTTCCGAACTCGGAACTCCTGATGGGTCGCCTAATATGACAGGAAAAACTATACTAGTTACGATGAACCCCAAGTAACTATAAATTCGCCGGTGAGGCTGATAATCAAGGCATCTGCCTGCCGGTTAATAAAATAATCCAATAATAAAGGAGATTAAACGATGCCAAAGATGAAAACAAGAAAATGTGCTGCTAAGCGTCTAAAGCAGACCGGCACAGGAAAGTTCATGCACAATAGGGCTGGTGGTCGTCACATCCTTACAAAGAAAAGCTCAAAACGCAAACGCCATCTAGGCGCTTCCGGAGAAGTTAAACACACAGAAATGTCTAGAATCAGAGCCGCTCTTCCATACGGTTTGAGTTGATAATTAAAGGAGTGATTTAAAAAATGAAAACTACATTTTCAGTAGCATCCCGCAAAAGACGCAGAAAAGCATTAGATAGAGCAAAAGGTTTTTACGGCGCAAGCAGTAAACAAATAAGAACAGTTTATGACGCCATTATTAAAGCTGACCAACACGCTTATATTGGCAGAAAACAGAAAAAGCGCCAATTCAGAAGACTTTGGACTATTCGTATAAGCGCTGCATGTAGGCTAAATGAAATAAACTACAGTTCTTTCATTCATGGTTTGAAGCTTATCAATTCTGATCTGAACAGAAAAATGGTGTCAGAAATGGCTATCCATGATGAACCGGCTTTCAATGCTCTTCTTCTAAAGGTAAAAGAAGCATTGAAGAAGTAATGCAAACTTTGCATTAAAAACAAAACAATTAGAGCCTTTGACAAATTTTATAAAAAGTTTGTTAAAGGCTTTTTATCTATAATCTAAATACTAATCATTATGAGTATTGACACACTAAGAAAGAACTCAGAGGAAATTCGCTCCAGGCTTAGCTCTGATATTCTAAATGTTTCTACTAAAGAGGACTTAGAGAAGTTTAAAATATTATTTCTTGGACGAAATGGTTTAATTACTGCTCTATCAGGACAATTGGCAACTATTGATAAGGTTTTAAAACCTGAAGCTGGAAAAATCCTTAACGAAACGAAAAATATAGCTCTATCAATGATAGAAGTTAAATTAAGTGAAATTGAAAACGCATCAGGAAATAAAGAGGATTTTATTGATATATCACTACCTGGAAGAGTCTGGAAACATGGTAAAAAACACCCCATTACACAAACTATTGATGACTGCGTGGCAATTTTCAGGCGGATTGGTTTTATTGTTGCAGACGGTCCTTGCATAGAGACAGTACATCATTGTTTTGATGCGCTTAATACTCCAAAAGAACACCCATCGAGAGAAAAGAGTGATACATTTTATTTTGCAGACGGGAGATTATTAAGGACTCAGACCTCGACAGTTCAGATTAGAGTGATGGAATCTCAGGAGCCACCTATAAGAATTATTGCTCCAGGACCATGCTTCAGGCCGGACACTCCAGATGCGACACATAGCGCCAACTTTCATCAGATTGAGGGGTTATATATAGATAAAAATGTATCTATGGCCGACCTAAAAAGCACACTGATTTATTTTGCTAAAGAACTTCTAGGCGAAAGTGTCAAGATAAGATTCAGACCGCATTTTTTCCCATTTACAGAACCTAGCGTAGAATATGACTTCTCCTGTATTATGTGCGAAGGAAAAGGCTGCAATGTCTGCAAACAATCAGGATGGCTTGAAATCTCAGGAGCCGGAATGGTGGATCCTAATGTTCTAAAAAATGTCGGATATAATCCTAATATATGGTCTGGATTTGCCTGGGGAATGGGTATCGAAAGAATAGCTATGATCAGACATAGAATTAATGACATCAGGTATTTTTATGATAACGATGTAAGATTCCTTAATCAGTTTTAATCCACAGGTGTAATATGAAAATTTCCTATAATTGGCTTTCTAAATATATTGATATTCCATATTCTTCAGTTGAACTAATAGAGAGACTTACAATGGTCGGGATAGAAGTGGAATCTGTTTTGAAGATAAACGAGATACCTGACACTGTAATTGTTGGAGAAATACTTGAGAGGAATCCTCATCCAAATGCCGATAGGCTTTCTGTTTGCAAAGTTAACAGTGGAAAAGAAATTTTGCAGATAGTTTGCGGAGCTCCAAACTGTGATGTTGGCAAGAAAGTCCCATTGGCTCAAATCGGGACAGCGTTCAGGGATGATAAAGGCGGTGAATTTAAGATTAAGGAAGCAAAGCTCAGGGGTGTTGATTCGTTTGGAATGTTGTGCAGTGCCAAAGAACTTGGCATCTCTGCCGAATCATCAGGCTTGCTAGAACTCGATTCATCTTTAGAAATAGGCAAAACATTAAAAGATGTGTTTTGCCCTGACACGGTTTATGAGCTTGAGATAACATCCAATAGACCTGACTGGAATTCTTATTTAAGTATTGCCAGAGAAATCAGAGCTTTATCGGGAAGAGAACTCAAATATCCGGATGCACCCATTACAAATCATGAGATTAAGAGCAATCCATCGGTAGTGGTTCAAGATTCGGATGGATGTCCGAAGTACACAGCAAGAGTGATAAAGAATATCAAAGTAGGGGAAAGTCCCAAGTGGCTGAGAGATGCTCTGACAAGTATTGGCCTAAGACCTATTAATAATATTGTGGATATTACAAACTTTGTCCTCTTTGAGACAGGTCAGCCTCTTCATGCCTTTGATCTGGATAAGTTAGATGGGAAAAACATCATTGTAAGAAAGGCCAAAGATGGAGAAAAAATTATAGCAATAGATGGCAAGACTTATGGTTTAAAGACTGATTATCTGGTAATAGCCGATTCTTCTAGGCCAGTTGCTATAGCAGGAGTCATGGGTGGACTTGATAGCGGTATAACTTCAGATACAGTTAATGTATTGCTTGAGAGCGCATATTTTAGGCCTTCTGTAGTTAAAAAGGCATCTAAAGAACTCGGACTCTCTTCTGATTCCTCTTATCGTTTCGAAAGAGGTGTTGATAGCGAAATGGTGAGTTTTGCAAGTAATAGGGCTGTTTCTCTAATACAGTCTATAACCGGAGGTATTACAGCTTCTGATTTAGTAGATGTATCGGATAACGCTCTGCTTCCTCAGCCCAAGAAGGTATCATGCAGTTTCAATAGGATAAAAACACTCATCGGCGTAGAGATTTCCATGGATCAGATGATTGAGATTCTTAAAAGGCTTGATCTGATTGTAATGAATATCTGCGATGATTCATTTGATGTGACAGGGCGAACTTTCAGACTTGATATAGAAAGGGAAGCCGATGTGGCGGAAGAAATTTCCAGGATATACGGTCTGGACAAAATCATCTCAAAGGATATCAATGTTAGAGTTGCTTCATCATACAAGAATGATACATATCATCATATAGAGATGCTTAGGAACCAGTTTATATCTCTTGGTTTGACTGAGTGTTTAAATTACACCCTTATAGATAAGAAAACTGTCACTAAAGATGGCTTATTCGCAGAAGCTGATCTTTTTGAAGTGATAAATCCGATAAGTTTTGAAAGCTCTATACTGAGACCATCATTATTTTTTGGAGTGATGAAAGCTCTCGGAAGAAATGTCTCTTATAACAATCATGACCTGGCGCTCTTTGAAATAGGGAAGATCTATACGGCTAACAAGAGCTTCAAAGAGGAATCCTATTCATCCTTGATCCTTATTAGCGGGAGAGCTCATTCTGAAATGTTTTCTGAAGAGAAGAAGAGAACCTATGATATATATGATATGAAAGGACTTATTGAGTCATGGTTGGATGCTATCGGAATCCATAATTGCTCAATAAACAGGACCAGTTCATCGCTTTTCAAGAATGGAACAGCTGTTCAGGTCTCATCTGGAAATGATATTTTGGTAACCTTTGGTGAAGTTTCCAATTGCTTTACAAAAGGTATGAGGCTCAGATACGGACTCTTTGGTGCAGAAATAAATATCGATAAAATAGTTGAAATAATAAAGAATAGGCCAGTCGTCAAGTATCAGCCAATAGCAATCTATCCATCGACTACTAGAGATATTGCCTTGAGTTGTGATGAGCATATGGAGAATGCATCCATTATTGAATGCATACACTCTACAAAGTGCGGCATAATTGAAAGCGTTGAGCTCTTTGATTTATATCAGGATAAATCCCTCGGAGACGGCAAGAAGAGTTTGGCTTATTCTATAACTTACAGAAGTCCTGACACGACTCTTACCGATGACGAAGTTAATAAAGCTCATGATAAAATAAGGGGCGAATTGGTAGCCAAACTATCAATTGAACTTAGATAGTTTAATCTTACAATAAGATTCTAAAAGAGGGTCTGAAAGCGTGATAAAAACGCTCTTAGGCCCTCTCTCTTTTTAATCACCTTCCAGAAAATCTTCAAAAATTTAATCTAAAAATAGGTTTTTTACTATTGTGTTAATTTTTTCTTTAGGGTAGAATAGTTGCATAAAGGTGAAAAAAGGTGAATATGGAAGCCAATAGCGGTAATAATAATGTTGATGTACTCTACGCGGGTGAATTTGTTCACTCCGTTGATACTCAGCGCCGCGTTGCGATTCCAAGTGAGTGGCGTTCAAGAGGAGATGACAACAGGTTTTATGTCCTGCCAGGAAGGCACAACGCTTTGCAACTTATGCCGTTTTCTGTTTTCAAGGCTATGGCAGAAAAACTTAAAAAAGTATCTATAGCAGATCCTAAGGCTTCATTGGCTCTTGCAAAGCTTGGCGCACGATCCAGAGAATGTACGCCGGATAAGCAGGGAAGAATACATATTCCAGAACAGCTTCTGGAACATGCAGAAATAAAGAAGGGGAATGAAGTTGATAGCGAGATTGTGCTAGTCGGAGTATTTAACAGTATCCAGATATGGTCTAATTCTAACTGGAATAAGCACAAGCAGCAGATGAGTGATGATGAAATGCTTGATGTTCTCCAGAGCATAGAAGAAATAAAGTAGTTACTCAATTGTCCTTTAATAGATAGGTATAGGATTAGGAAGATGGATCAGTCCACAGAAAATTTGAGGCACATTCCCGTGATGGTCAGAGAAGTTCTTGAACATCTGATCCCATCTACCGGGAAGATAAAAGTTATTGATGGTACGCTTGGTTTCGGTGGGCATACTGATGAGATATTGAAGAAGAATCATGATTCAGAAGTATTGGGCCTGGATAGAGACTCAGAGGCCCTTGAGTCATCACAGAAGAGGTTTAGCAGCATGGCCAGCAGAGTGATTGTGCACAAGGCAAAGTTTAGTGAGTTGGCAGATGTGGCATCTTCAATAGGATGGGAAAAGGTAGATGCAGTGCTTTTGGATATCGGAGTCTCATCCGCGCAGATTGATGAAGATTACAGAGGGTTCTCTTTTAGAAGAAATGGTCCTCTTGACATGAGAATGGATGGGGCGCAGGAGATTACAGCTGCAAAAATATTAAACAGAAAATCATTGAGCGAATTAGCAGATATTTTCAAGCAATATGGGGAAATAGACGGTGCTATGAAGCTAGCCAGAGCAGTAGTTGCAAGAAGGACTGATAGGCCATGGATGTCAACGGAAGAGCTTAGCAAACTTTGTGAAGATACCGTGTCAAGTCCGAGAAGGAATGGTCCGCCGGTTTCGACTTTGTGTTTTCAGGCATTGAGAATAGTAGTTAATGATGAACTAGGAGAACTAGAGAAAGCTGTTGAAGGGGCGATCTCTATTCTTAAGAAAGGCGGCAGGATAGGAGTTATTAGTTATCACTCTCTCGAAGATAGAATCGTGAAAAATATCTTTAGAAGAGAGGCGACTGATTGTCTGTGTTCGAAGAAGCTTCCGATATGCAGATGCGGGCACAAGGCTAAGATAAAGCTGATTACTAGGAAGCCATTGGAGCCATCGTCAGAAGAGATAAAAAAGAACAGAAGAGCAGGATCAGCAAAATTCAGAGTAGCAGAAAAGATTGTTTAACCGAAGTGTTTATATATAAGGAGTTGATTTAGTATGAATCTGAGAGCCAGAAAGAGCACTCTAAGAAGAGACCTGAGAGAGAAGAGGAGAGGGAAGAATACCTTTATAAAACTATCAATTTATCTGATAGTTGTCCTATTGCTCTCATTTGGGGTGTTTGGTTCTACTGTTTATTTTGATGGTCAGAGTCAGAGGATGAGCAAAGAGATTAGTATTAATGAAAATGAAATATATAAGCTCGACAGAGAAATACAGAATCTGAAACTCTCATTAGAAGTTAAGAGCAAGAGAGAGTACATATACGGAAAAATAGCTCAGAATAATCTTGGGCTTCGTCCGGCAGAGCCTGACCAAATTGTCAGGCTGATACCATCAGATTACGATTTTAAAGGCGCATCGACTAACGGAAAGAAATTTGCTTATTCTAGCAAAAATGCTAAGTCTAAAATCGTTGTTAACGATTAATCCTATCCTCTATACTTTAATGAGATATTATGGGTCGCAAAAGTTTCTTACTTAAGATTCTAGCTGTAACGATCTTCATAGTATCTATTTTTATCTACCTTGCCGTCCATTTATATTTCCTTCAGATAGAGCAGCACAAAGAGCTCTACGACAAGGCAAAAAAGAAATACACTTCTGTCATGAAGATAAAAGGGGCCAGAGGAGAAATCTATGATTATAATGCCAATCTTCTAGTAGGAAATATTCCATGCGTTGACCTTAGAGCAGACCCCAATCTCGTAGGTAACAAAGAGGATACCCAGAAAGCGGCCAGATTTTTTGCATCCAGGCTTAAAATTCCTTATGACAAAGTCTATGAAAGGTTAAACAGAAAATTTGTTAATGGTAAGGAAGTGCATGAAGTTGTGATAAAGAACGAAGTGCCCCTGGAAGATGCAAATACTCTGAAAGAAGAGATTAAGAAGAAGAAGATTAACGGGATATTTTTTTCAGATGGAACCAAAAGATACTATCCTAAAGACCAGCTCCTTTCGAATGTATTGGGTTTTATCAATGCCGACGAAATAGATGCAGTACCTGTGTCTGGAATAGAGAGCGCATATAATAGCATATTATCTCCAGGCAAAGCAAACATTACTGTCTATGAAAGAGCCAGGGACGGAATACCTCTTTCTTATGGAAACAACCGTTTTGAAGACAAGAAACAGGGTGATAATGTCTATCTTACAATCCAGGAACCGTTGCAGGCTATAGTTGAGGAGCAACTTGATATTCTGATGGAGAAGTGGAAGCCCAAGACAGTTTACGCGGTGATGGTGGATCCCAAAACAGGGTCAATAATGGCAATGGGGCAGAGACCGAGTTTTAACCCAAATGACCGTTCATCCCTCAATGGAAGTGATTGGCAGAATAAGATAGTGACGGAGGGATTTGAGCCAGGTTCGATCATGAAACCGCTCGTTGTGGCTAAGGCTTTAGACTTGGGAGTAGTTAGGCCCGGAACGATGTTCGACTGCGAAAAGGGCAAATGGTTTTTTGCTGGGAAACTCCTTAGGGATTCCCACCCATACGGCATACTAAATGTGTCAAGCATAATCCAGAAGTCCAGTAACATCGGAACTGCGAAGATCTCATTGGTGTTGGGCAAAAAGAGGCTTTATGACCTTTTTGTGCAATATGGATTTGGAAAAGAGTCAGGTTTGCCATTCGAGCCTGAGGCTACAGGGATACTAAGAAAGTATGAGAGATGGGACAGTTTATCAGCTACCAGATTCCCCATAGGACAGGGAATATTAACTACACCATTGCAGATAGTCAGCGCCTACACTGCTCTAGCCAATAATGGGCAGAGAATGAAACTCAGGATTGTGGACAAAATTCAAAATAGTGACAATGGAGTGATATACAATTTCCCTGTTAAAAACGCTGAAAGAATTTTTAGTGAGAAAGCGGCAAATGAAATTGTAGAGATGATGAAGCTAGTTACCGAAGAGGGGGGTACAGCGACAAAAGCAAACATCCCAGGATATAAGGTTGCCGGCAAAACAGGGACTGCTCAGAAGTGGGTAAATGGTGAGTATTCACACACTTACTTTGTGGCGAGTTTTATCGGATTTGTTCCAGCTGATGATCCGGCATTTGTCCTATTAGTGTCAATTGATGAACCAAAAGGGGCAAGTTATGGCGGAGTGGTCTCTGCTCCAGCATTTACTCAAATAGCAGAAAGGGCATTGAAATATCTTGATGTTCATCCGACAGAGCCGATTCCAGTTAAGGAAGAAGGAAAGAAGGAAAAAGGAAACTAAACTGCGATGTGTTTCTTGATTATTGAGACTACTTTCTCGCTGGAGATAGGCTTGGTCAGGTAACCGTCCATTCCGACTTTAAGGCAATCTTGCTCATCCTCTGCCATAGCATTGGCAGTCATTGCTATTATTTTTGGCTGCATCTGAAGCGGGAGAGTCTTTCTTATTTCTTTTGTGGCTCCTAATCCATCCAAATTAGGCATCTGGACATCCATAAATATAAGGTCGTAAAAGTTATCCTTGAGCATCTCAAGAACTTTTAAACCATCATTTGCGATATCAACATTTGTAAAACCTGACTTTTTAAGAATATTGGTGGCTACTTTCTGATTGATAAGGTTATCTTCTGCAAGGAGTATCCTGATGTCTTTAAGTTTGTTATTTTCTACTTGCTCTATTTGTTTAACTGGTGCTGGTTCATCCTTTTTATCCATAGCCTTGTCGAAAGAAACAGTCGAAATGAGATTTATAAGTGAACTTTTAAGGATTGGTTTTGGAAGGAAAAGCCATGCAGTGTTAGGATTGGTATTATCCGAAAGAGTGCTCATTATCGTTTTTTTATCCATGTAATTGCCGATAATGATGCACATTTTTTTATAATCAGACGCTGCAACTTTTTTAAGAATAGAATACAGTTTATCAAGTATATCTCTAGGCAGTGTCGTGTCGGCTAATATATAGTCGTAGTTGTTTTTCAGAAGGAGCGTCTGCGCTGTTTCGATATTATTTGTAGGACTGACAAGCAGACCTAATTCCTCACAGTAACTAGATAAAATTCCAAGCGAGTCACTATTGTCATCATAAAGTAGAGCTGTTTTATTCCTTATGTTTTTATCCAAATTCTGATTATTTTGGAAAGTCTCTATTTCTTTAAGATCCAATGTAAGAGTGAAATTGAATTTAGAGCCTTTCTGATATTCGCTTTCGACCCAGATATTGCCATTCATTAAAGTTGTAAGCTGTTTGCAGATAGCCAAACCAAGACCTGTTCCATCATGTCGCCTAGATGATGAATTATCTAACTGAGCGAATGATTTAAATAGTTTATTCAAATCCTCATTCTTGATTCCCTGACCTGTGTCAGAGACGATGAATTTTAATTTGATCTGGTTATTTGTAAGCTGTTCCTTAAGGCAGTTCTGCGGGAAGTCTTTGTATTGAAAATCTGAGTAGGCTTCGTAATCAGGTCTGATATAGAGGAGGACATGTCCCTCTTGAGTAAATTTGATTGCGTTATTGACCAGATTAAGAAGAATCTGGCGGACTCTTATATGATCGCCGATCATAATGTCGGGTATATGCGGATGAATGAAATAGATTATCTCCAGTTTTCCTGTCTGGTAATTCTTAAGATTAGACGATGCGGTCAGCAAAGAGTCTTCAACGCATTTTGAGAATTGAAACTCTTTTTTCTCCAGAGTAAAAAGGTTGGATTCGAGTTTGGAATAATCGAGTATGTCATTAATAAGCGAGAGGAGGTTCGATGCGCTTACTTTAATGGAGTTAAGGTATTCGGACTGTTCCCTATTTAGAGCCGTGTCTGCAAGGAGTTCGTGCATGCCGAGAATTCCATTCATAGGAGTTCTTATTTCATGGCTCATTGTAGCTAAAAACTTTGTTTTTGCTGCTACTGCCGCTTCAGCTTTTTCTTTTGCGGCTTTTAGTTCTATTTCCTGCTCTTTTAGAGTTTTAATAGCTGTATTAAGCTCAGTATTCTTTTGAACTGCATTTTCGAAAGAGGAGAACAGTAAGTCGAGCATCTGAGCTCTTTCAGAGTTTATAGTGTAAGTCTTCCCGCCGAACTGAATGTTTATTCCGAGCGATGTGCTCTGGTTTTGTCTAAGTGTATTATTCACAATGACAAAATTAACTCTTGAGATCAGGAAATCAGCTTTATAAGGTTTGGTGATGAAGTTGTCTGCACCGGATATTAGACCATTTATAACATCAGCAGGATCAGAGAGGCTAGTGAGAAGGATAACAGGAATGTCCTTAAAATTATCCTGAGCTTTTACTGCTTTACACAGCTCGTAACCATTCATCTCAGGCATCACGATATCACTTATAATAATGTCAGGTTTTTCGGTAGAAGACATTATATAATCAAGCGCTTTTTTTCCTGAACCGAAGCACTTGACATCATACCCGGCAGAAGATAAGATGAAGTTTATTTCAGCCGCCTGCGTCAGACTGTCTTCAGCTACAACTATTTTTATTTTATCTTTTTTCATATCAGCGATTTGATTGTCTCAATTAGAACAGACTGGTCGAACTGGCTCTTGATTATATAAGAATTAGCGCCTGCCTCGATACCTTTTTCCATATCTTCTCTGCTTGATAGTGATGTAACCAGGACTATGGGAAGGTCTCTGTATTTATCGTCAGATCTGACTTTTCTGGTTAGTTCAAAACCATTAAGTCTAGGCATTTCGATGTCAGACACAAGAGCATCGACTTTATTGGTCATAAGGTATGTGATGGCTTCCTGTCCATCATTCTTGGTGACTACTTCATAGCCTGCAGATTCAAGTACATTTTTAATGAGAGTTCTTGATGTAGGGGAGTCTTCGGCCACAAGGATGCGCTTTTTCTTCCTCTTATTTTGTGCTTCTAACTTTCCTTTAGATAAACCCAATGAGATAGAGGCTGAATTTGCGTTTTTAATTATATCTCTGATATTGAGTATAGGGATAATTTCGCCCGAACTAAATACTGTGACTCCGGACACGAAAGGCACTCTAATGAGATTTTTGCCAAGGTCTTTCAGAATAATTTCCTCTTCTTCAAGGACATCTTCCACTAGAAGAGCTACCTGATCAGAGTCTTTGCCCAGAATTGCTGCCGTAATGTACTTTGTATCTCTGGTAGCGGCGGACTGAAGGCCTAAAATATTAGCAAGCGAAACTAACGGCAGAACTCTATCATCGTAAGTGATTGTGAGTTTGTTTTCTACAGTTTTCACATCTTTTGAGAGGACTCTTGCAATAATTTCTGTGCCTACGCTTGGCAGGATGAACTTCATATTAGCGTCTTTCACGATTATGCCCTTGTATGTAGCCATCGTAATAGGAAGCTTAATTGTGATAGTCGATCCTTTATTTTCTGAGGTAAAAAGTGATACGCTGCCGCCAATAAACTCAATATTTTCCTTGACGATTGAAAGGCCAAGACCTCTTCCTGAAAGGTCGGTAATGATATCAGAAGTTGAAAAACCGTGCATAAATATATAGTTCAGGAGTCTTTCTTCTGTCATTGCATTTATTTCGTCTTCTTTTGCAATCTTATTTTCCAGAAGTTTTCTTTTTAGTTTCTGCAGATTTACTCCAGCGCCATCATCAGAAATAGTTACTTCGAGATAGTTTGAATCCGAACCTGCTATAGACATTTTTATAAGTCCAATTTCAGGTTTATTGAGTTTTTTTCTTGTCGAGGGGGATTCAATTCCGTGGTCTATCGAATTTCGTATAATGTGGAGGATAGGATCCTTGACTGAGTCGAGTATGCGGCGGTCGAGCATCATTGAATCGCCAGTGATTTCCAGAGAGACTTTCTTATCGAGCTTCTGGGCTATTTCTCTTGTCATAATGGGAAGAATGCCGGTCACATTAGAAATAGGAACCATTGCAATTTCTTTCAAGCCATTGAGAAACTCGTCTATCATATTGCTGGTAAATCTCTGGTCTTCTTTTTCCATAGCAGTGAGCTGCAGAACTTTCTTTTTTATGCCTTTGATTGAGTCTTTGAGAGTTTTGAGATTATCTGAAATATCTTTAACTGGATTATCAATGCTTTGAGTTGATGATGGGACGAAGCCTTCGGTAACAAGGTAGTTAAGACTTGACAGGAGTTTATCAATTTTCCTCATCGAGTCGTTCATATCAGATGAAATATCGCTTATTACCGGGTATTTATGAGCGAAGAACTGTTTGATAACAATTAAGTTTTCTGAGTTTCTGAGAAGCCTGTCCAATTTTGAGGAATCAATTCTCACTGTTGAAACATCGGTGTGATCTTGAACTGCAGAAGGTTTTTCAGCTTTAGGAGAATGTGTTTCTTTTTTTATTTCTTCGACAACTTTCGGTTTTTCTTTTTGGACACTTTGTTCTGTATTGACTTGTTGTAATTGGTTGGGTAACTGCGGCGCTTCTTTCTGAGCGCCTAAAATGGATAATAATCTTTCTGTAAAAGTCTTGATGGTCTGAACATTCTCCGGCGCTTCTATTTCATCTGTTACTACTATTGACCTGAGTTCTTTGGTGATTTCTATGAGCAGGTCGAAAAGAGGAGTAGAAGGGGTAAGTTTACCATTTATCATATCATAGAAAACAGATTCGATATTCTGAAAAAGCTGTTCTATGCCGACAAGGCTGATGGAGCGGGCGGCGCCTTTGATGCTATGCGCTTCGCGATATATAACCTTAAGAATATCCGATGAAGATTCGCCGGGACCTTTATTTTCGATAGAGATGATGCAATTGGACATAGAGAGCAATCGTTCGCTTGCTTCCTGCTTAAAAACATTGAGCAAAGTTTTTTTCAGTTCCTGTTCATTCATAATATTACCATCTAGGAGATGTTAATTGTTATTCTTTGATCAGAGACGATTCTTGGCGCGTCCAGGATAATAGTATGTTCATTGGTGATCGCGCTTATAAAGTTTTCCTGTGAATTCTTGTTATGTGAAAAGCCTCTGCTTATGTCGTTAATTTCAGAGGCTTTGATTCCTACGACTGAATCTATCATTATAGCAAGCTCAGTTTCATTCCAGAATAGGATGAGCCCCTTTTCTTTTGCGAGAGTCTCACCGGATGACGGGTCGAGTCCCAGAAGCTTTTTCAGGTCTATAATTGATATGATTTTGCCGTGATAATTGATGACTCCAGGCATAAAATCAGGCGTACCTGGTATTTTTCTTATATGGTTGAAGATGTAAATTTCTTTCACATACTTTGCTTCGATTCCATAAATTTCTTTTGAAAGCGTGAATTCGACGATCTCTATGGTGTCTTTGGAATCTGCTTTCTCATCTGTGACCGAGGCAAGTTCTCTAGCACGCTTCTGCATGATTAATTTTTTCTTGTCATTCGAGGATGATATGGGCTGTGCAGAAACTGCCTTTGCTATTTGTTCGATTTGTTCTTCAGGCTTTATCATTATATTATCACTAGCTTATGGTTTCGGATGTTAAAGTTGCCAATATTGAGTGCGTGACCATCTGAATTTCCTTTACAGTCGAGCCATCGGCCTCTTCTAAGATTCTATCAGGTGATTGAGAAGATAAAATACTCAAAACATTCTCGAAGTGTTTTTTTGCCATGCTTTTTGAGTTTTCAGAGAGTAGAAGGTTTCCGAGAAGGTAGTGACCCATTAGGTTTTTGCTGTCAAGGAAAATAACTTTCTTAAGTTGCTTAATTGCCTCAGTGGTCTTTTCTGTTTCGATCAGAATTTTTGAATTTAGAAAATGAAGTTCCAGGTCGAGTTTCTGTATTTCAAGGGCCTTTGCACAGATTTTTTCAGCGTCGTCTAGCATTGATTCATATATCAGGGACCTGATATAGAGTTTAATAGAACTGCTTTGATTATCTGTGAGGCTTAACTTTTTAAGGAGGTCTGATATTTCCTGAGAATAATTATCTATAAGAGCGCCATACCTTCTGGAGGCATAGAGCGATTTCATGTCAGTTTTTAATTTTGTCGGCTCGATTTTACTTTTTGTCATTTCAACAGCCGTCTTTGCAATTATCGCCTTCTTGGGTGGTGGAAGTGGTGCAACGATTATTTTTGGTTTTGGAGGAGGAATGGCAGCTTCAGCAGTCTTGATAGTATGCGCGTGAGGCTTTTTCTCAAATACAAAGGAGCTTCCTATGTCAACACCCTTGAATAGTCTTAGATTTGACATAAGAGAAGTTTCAGCCGGGCTGACGATGAGGCTGCCGCCATTATTGAGCATGGAGAAGAAGAGCTGTCCTAGATCTTTTATTATGTCGTAAGAAAAATAGATCATTGCATTTCTGCACATGATAATGTCAAATGGCTTTGCTAATACATCTTTTTTTGAAACTGAAGTCGTTATTAAATTATTTCTGAAAAACTCCACTTTTGATTTAATTTTAGGATCAAGGGATCTAAATCTTGTTGCACCGCCAGTGGCGCTCGAAACTTTAGTGAAATATTTGTCTTTAATTTCGTCCGAGTTTTCTCTGAAAGCCCAGTCAGAGTAAATGGCGGTTTTTGCCTTATAGATTGAGCTTGGGTTCATATCAGATGCAAATATATGAATTTCTACTCCATAATCATAAAGTCCTGCATCTTTAAGGGCGATTGCTATGGAATAGGGCTCTTCCCCTGTACTGCAGGCAGCGCTCCATATTCTGATTTCATCGCAAGGCGTCAGGTAATGGGATTCAATTTTATTTTTGACATAATTAACAATGTATTCAAAGTGAGATTTGTGTCTAAAAAAATAGGTTTCACCTAAAGTGAGAAATACGCAGAAATCAGACATTGCTTCGAAAGAATCCATGACATTCTTCGGGTCGGCGGCATCTGACTGTTTTAGGAAATTTGCCATGCTTTTGGCAAGTTCCTGAAACCTGTCTTTAGGATAATGGAGACCCGAGAAACTCTTAACCTTAGCGCTCAGAAGCTCAAGGCTTTCCTCCGTCATTGTAAAAGATGTTTTTTGTATTAAAACCATCAATTTTATTTTTTTGTAGCACGGGCAAGATGCCAGTATTACGCTATAGTTGCCTCGAGTTTTGACTTTTCGTTTTTGCTTAAAAGGTTATCTACATTAATTATAGGAACCAAAGCTCCGCTCATTTTGATGGTGCCCTCATATAGTTCATAATCGAGTAGTATTTCTTTAATATCTGTTATTTCAGAGGTATTTGGCCTGATAAGCTCCTGAACGCTATCAGCTATAAGGGCGACGAAAGAATTATCTGATGTTTTAAGGATTATGAAGTTATCTGAAATGTCGAGTTCTTTGTCATCTCTTTTCATCAACTTCCTCAGATTCACAACAGGAGTGATCCTGCCGTGGAAATTCACTATTCCTAGAATCCTTTTGGTAGGGTAGGGAAGAGGAGTTATTTCTGCTGACTTTGTGGCTTCTATCACTCTCTCGTAGGGAATGGCAAACTTATCAGAATCTATAGTGAACAATACAAAATATGTATATACCTTCATGTATCTCCAATTATATTTTAGATTTTGGAAGTCAGCTTTTAGATTTTAAATACTAAAAACTTCCTCGATTCTCTAACTTCTTACTTCTAAAATTTATTTAACTGTAAACTTGCCTGCCAATTCTTTCAGGTTCGATGCCAATTGAGCGAGGTTCTTGGCCTCTTTTTCGAGCTGTCTGATGCTCTCAGAGTTCTGTTGCATAGCCTGTTTGATAGAACCGACAGTTTCGAAGAGCTGGTTCATTCCGCTTAACTGTTCCTTGCTCGAAGATACAATTTGTGTGGCCGTACCGACAGCTTCATTTACACTCGATTCAAGATTCTCAATAGCTACTTTGCTTGTCTTGGAGAGTTCGAGTCCTTCACTGACAGTCTTGGTTCCTTTTTCGGTAGCCATGATTGCACTTGAAGCAGATTTTTGAATGTCGGTCAAAATCTCTTTGATCTGTTTGGTTGAATCCTTTGATTTTTCTGCGAGGGATTTGATTTCTCTTGCTACGACAGAGAAGCCTTTGCCGTATTCGCCGGCTTTTGCTGCCTCGATAGAAGCATTGACTGACAGAAGATTAGACTGATCAGCAATATCTGTCACGCTATCAATGATTTCACTTATATTTTTGGTCTGCTCGCCCAGTTTGATAGTGGTGCTGGCGATGCTTTCGACCTGCTTATTTATTTCGGAAATACCGTTACTAACTCTCTCTGACGCGGTCTTACCTTCGTCGGCTACTGTTCTTACTGAGTCTGCCTTTCCTGCCATGTCTTCGGCTTTCTTATGGGCAAGAGTGCTGACCTGTCTAACTTCTTCTATGGTCGAAGTTATTTCATTTACTGCAGCAGTAGTTTCTGTAACAGAACTTGAGAGCTGAGTTACAGTGGCGGCTATTTCCTGCATTGATGATGATAGCTGAGATGAGGCGCTTGACATCTGAAGCGTCTGAGATTTCAAACTTTCAATCATACTGGCGAATGATGTCGTAAGGGAACCTACCTCATCCTTTCTGGCTTTTATGGCTATAACAACATTGAGATCGCCGCCAGCTACCTGATTGGCATATCTGGCTAGAGCTGAAACAGGTCTTGAGATGCTGTTTGCGAAGAAGAATGCAACCAAAGCAAAGAGGATGACCAATATGACGGCTACGATGATTATATCCTTAACTAGTTTATAAACAGGGGCGAAAACTGTCTGAGCAGGAACTTCCATTGAGATTCCCCAATTGAAATTGAAATCAATGTCTTTGATGGAGGATGTATCGAACGGGTCTGTGGCTCCTACGACATCTACGCCTTCTTCGTCAACTGTAAGTCCTGACCATCTTTTTTCTTTTATTATATTGTCAATGAGTTCGCTCTTTATGCTTGTGCCGAGCGCTTTTGTAGAAGATGCATCCCTGTTCTTGCTGGATCTTATCTTGCCGTCTGAGCCTACAATGTGAACCTCAACGCCTTTAGTTCTTGCCAATGTCGAGAAAGAGTCTATGCTGTCTGCAAGCCAGCTGCCTGCCAGAGACCCTATAAATAGCAAATCCTTTTGTCCTTTTTCATCCGGGTCAGGATATGCCAAGTACATTTCAGGTTTGCTATAAGAGAATGCGCTTATCTCAAAATCACTGTAAGTAGGCAAATTGGCTTTAAAAGTTTCATCTATTGCAGCTTTGAGTATAGGAGCGTCTATATTGGACATCTCTTTTCCTGTCCGATCTTTATGCGTCATATCATATATGATTTTGCCGTTGTTGTTTACAATAAATATATTTGTAAAACCTGAAGTCTTGATTCTTGATTCAAGAAGTTTGTCTAGTTCTGCAGTAACAGCTTTGATGTCAACTATATCTTCTTTTACATCAACGGGAGCTGATTTTGCGTCTGTAGCAGTAGAAACTTTGGCTTGAGTAATGGCCTTAGTTTCAATATTGATAATATCAGCGAGCTTCATTATATGCTCATTATCAATTATTATCTGTTTCATATCTTTTGCTCTTGGGACTAACTTCTCGTGAAGCATTGCTTCGGACAGAACTGCAAGGTCATCCTTTATTGCTGTTTCCTGCAAGGTGTACAATGAATCTGAGGAATACTTGATGGCAAAAAATGAAATTACAATTATCGGTATGATTGTAGCTGCCACCATTAAGAAAATAAGCCTTCGTCTGAGAGTCTTTGTAAATAGTCCGAACATAGAGTTCTCCTTGTTATGGTGAAATGATTAAAATTAGTAATAATAAAGAAAAGATTCTATTTAA
>JBAXXY010000037.1:0-19728 GCA_037127655.1 Lentisphaerota bacterium | reverse complement strand
GTAAATAGATTAAGGAGGGATGAGTGAAAACAAGAAAAAACATATGCTGTTCTGCGCTGCTTTGCGCTGGATTGCTATCCGCTGTTCCTGCAATGGCCGTCAAGGAGTACACAGGAACTGTAACGCCGACGGCTACATCTACCTATGCGATGTTCACCTGTGCGCAAATTATTTACGGTAATATCGGCTACATGGCAAGACCCGGTCAATTGATCAGACCGGAAGTTAAAGACCTTCAAGGCAATCTGGTAAAGCCTGGAGATTTGCTTATGCAATTTGACATGCGTTACTGGAATGCTCAGCTCGATGAACTAAAAGCTATCAGGGACTCAGCAAAACAAGTGGCTGATGTTGACTACCTCGATAGTCAGAGATATAAGGATCTTTCCAAGGAGAATGCAGACAGCGTAATGGTTTACCAGCAGATGCAGACTAATTACCTCAATGCCATGAATGCATATGGACTAGCAGTAGGCAATTATGATGAAATGGTGGCTCAGGTGGCAGCATATACTAATGTGTCTCCATGCGAAGGTATAGTTACGGCCGTTAATACTTCTCTGGGGCCTATTGGGGGTCCTGCTCCTGCCATGAGTATTGCCCAACTCAATCCTATCGGGATAGTTGTAAAGATGAGCAGAGATGAGGCTAAAGCTATTGGCAATAACACACCTGTAAAAATTGTACCTTTGAACTCTGATACTCCTCAGGGCATCATTTACGGTTCTACTGTTCTCACAGATGATGGGATTGAATTCGTAACTCAGAATTTCCCAGTCATTGAAGGAACGACTCTGATTCAGGACGATTCACTCCCTGTGTTGAGGAACTGGGGGTATGTAAAGAGATTCTATATAGATAAAAGCCCTGAAGTTCTAGGGTTTGCTTCCTCCGCTTTAAATCAGGAAGGAGATAAATATTTCGTATGGAGGGCAAAAGGCCAGAAGACAATGCAGCCAGACAAAGTGGTAGAACATATGTTTCAGATAGAGAAAGTCTATATAGTTCCCGAAGATCTCTACCGTTCGACTGAAAACTACGAAAGAATCGTAGCTCTTAAGGACAAAGGCACATTGGAGATGTATGACATGGTACTTAGAAATGCTCCTGAAGGTTTGGTCGATGGTCAGAAAGTTCTCTATCCTGAAGACGCCTACCTTATGATGCCAGGCGATCAGGTAAAAGTAATTGTGGGTAATTAAAGGAGGTTAGTCATGCGTTTATTTAGTCGTTTATTATTTAGTTTAATACTCGTAGCTTTCGGTGCTTCCCCGCTATTCAGCGCCAAGGAGTATAAAGGCGCCGTAGTATCAATCGGTGATGAAACTTATTCAACTTCTACCGGAGGCTATGACAGAGGTTTTATCATAACTCTTGCCAAACTTGGGCAGATCGGTGATCCGGTTGTTTATGATTCAAATCACAATGTAGTCTATCCCGGGACAGTTCTGATTAACGGATTCGACCTTGCCTGGATGGGAATGTATCTTGGACAGCAAATTGCGACAACCGCTACCAAGGGTTTGCAGGGTTTAGCTTACGATAACTATCTCAGATATAAAAAGCTCTATCAGGAAAATGCTGAATCACAACAGGATTTTGAAGCTCAGGCGAGCAACTATGCTGCCGCCCAAGGCAGTTATGCATTCAATGTGGATCAGCTTGCTATGGATTATCAGCAGAATATCATGATGAAAACCAGAGCTCAGGTTGAAGGTATTGTAAAGTCAGTGACTCAATCTGCAGGCAGTGATGTAGGCTCAGCTCCGGCAATAGAATATGTGTGGCTCAATCCTATTGCAGTAAAAGTGAATATTCCAAGAGAAGAGCAGAAGGTTCTTTTGTCTTCGACTCCGGTAAAAATATATGTTAAAGGACAAAATGAGCCTTTTGGTATTTATGACGGTTTTTCCTATCAGGCTCCGGACGGAAGCTGGATGATTCAGACCAGAAATTTTCCGGTTAGGGAATGGAATGTTGTTCTTCAGGATAACGGGTTACCAATCCTCAGAGAATGGGAAGCTGTAATCAAATTCGACATTTATCCCGGCACAAATACACTTGCCGTTCCTGATAAAGCAATCCAGAAAGATGACAAAGGTTCATTCGTATGGAGAGCTAAAGGCCAGAAAGCAATGCAATCTGATAAGGGTATCGATTACACATTTCCCGTTGAAAAAGTATATGTTACTGTAGGTAACGAAATCCGATATTTTACAGGTTATACCAAGATTGTATCATTGAAGGATCCAGGCGCTCTCGAACTCAATGACCTTGTCGTTGCTAAAGTTAAAGACAGTTATTATACAGCAAATCTGAAAGACGGCGGGATGGTGATTTATCCTCAGCAGGCATATCTAATGATGCCTGGTGATGAAGTAAGAGTAGTTATCGGCGAAGGCCCGGTAGAAAAATCCAAGGCAAATTAATCCTCTAAAACATTTCAACAGGAGAAAACATGTTTAAAAATATCGGAAAATTATTTCTAGCAGGCTGTATTTCAGCTACTGTTTCTGTTCCTATGTTTGCTGATACTGAGCTTACAGGGACCGTAACGCCTTTAAATGTCAGTGAAAGAGCAGCTGGTACAGACACAGCCTATCCAGGCGTGCTTTCCCATGTAATAGGGCTAGGTACCATAGCCTATCCATACATCACAAGGCAGAATGATGATATTGTAGTCCAGGCTGGAACGCCTCTCTATACCTATGACATGGCATGGTGGAATGCCTATTTCAAACAGTCAAAGGACACTTATGCATCTACTGTAGTTCAGCTTAAGATGGCAGAGAAAAATGTTACTAGATATAAGGAATTAGTAAAAACAAATGCCGAAAACCAAGAGGTTCTTGAAGGATATCTAGCGGCTTATGCTACAGCTCTTGGCAATTACGAGAATGCCAAAGCTACAATCCCATTTAACTTTGAAGCAGTCAGGGAAGCTACATGCAGGCCTACTTTTGAAGGTATTTGCACGAAGATTTATCAATCCTGCGGACTTCAGGTCGGTCAGCCTATTTTGGAATTCACCCAGCTCAACCCTATCGGTATCAATGTCAAGATGGACAGAGCTCAGGCTAGAAAACTTTCAGGCAAACCTGTCAAGATCTATCCAGTAGGCGTTGATAAGGCTCAGGGAATTATTTACGGCAGGACTATGCTTACAGATGACGGCGTACAGCTTGTAACTGAAAATAACCCAGAAAGCTACTTGACCGATCCTGGATTCAAAATCAGAATCCACAGAGACTGCTCATCTGTTGTCAATTTCCATATGGTTGATATCGATAAGAAAGATACTATTCTGGCCGTCAGAGAGTTTTCTATACAGAAGGACGATAAAGGCTATTTTGTCTGGAGAGCTAAAGGTCAGCAGGAATTGAATGCTTCAGCAGGTCTTGACAATACCTTCACGATAGAGAAAGTATATGTGACTCCAGGTAACCTTTTCAGAAGAGCTGACGGCTGGGCTGATCTACAGTCGCTCAATGATGCTGGGTCTCTCAAGCTAAAGGATCTTGTTCTTGCCCATCCGCCTGCAGATTTGAAAGAAGGCGAAGAAATATTCTTCCCATCAAAGAATTATGTGCTTATGCCAGGGGATCAGGTAAAAGTGGTAATAGGCAACTAAGGCTATTCTAAATTTCTAACATACAAAAAACGCTGGCAGTTTTGCCAGTGTTTTTTGTTTTAAGAATACAATCTTCATTTGACTTATTGCGCGTTCTTTATTCATAAGGTTATAATCAAAAAAATAATAAATCTCTTTATTCAGTAAGGCTTAAGAGTAAATGAATAATAAATTTGTTAGTTATCTAATGTTTGCAATGATAACTCTTGCTGTGTCCACGACAGATATCTATGTCCCTGCAATGCCGGAAATGGTTACTTATTTCAAGACAAGCGCTGATCTGGTAGGCCTAACGATTACTTCTGTGCTGATCGGTTGTGCATGCGGAACACTTATATGGGGAGTTTTCAGCGATACATACGGAAGAAAACCGGTTTTAGTCGTCAATCTTATTCTTTATTCTATAATATCATTGCTTATTGCATGCTCTCCAAACATTTACTGCATCATAGTACTGAGATTCTTTCAAGGGGTTGTAACTTCTGTTTTTGCTATTGTATGCAGGCTTCTTCTTAATGATTTGCTTGAAGGGAAGGAGTTATATAAAGCTATGAATCTAATCAATCTGGGATTGGTGCTCTCTCCTGCCTTAGCGCCTGTTGTAGGAGCTCAGCTTTCTACATGGTTTGACTGGAGGGCAAACTTTACTTTCAGTTGTGTCGGCGGGATAATTATGCTTGTAATTTTTATTAAAACTGTAAAAGAGACCAACAAGAAGAAAACAGGCAAACTGCCTTCTTTTTCAGCATGGTTCGGGGATTATTTCAAGGTGGTCAGGCATACTCATTATTCTTTGAATAATATCATGATAATGGCAAACTACGCTATATATTTTGCCTTCATAACTATCTCTAGTTTTATCTACATAACAGACCTGCACTTTTCTCCGACTCTTTATGCATTGATGCTTCTCGTGGCATCAGGTGCCTATTTTCTGGGTTCCTTGTATGCAAAGTATATAAGAACCAGAAACGAAAAGAAAAAGTACATTGATATAATGCTGATTGCCGATGTGATAACCCTTATTGGAGCTTTTTTTCTTGTGATAAACTATTTCTCCCATTCTTATTTGGCACAGGTAATAATGATTAGCCTTGCTTTGGGTTTGACCAGATTTGGATTTGGATTGATGTTCACTCCTGGGCAGATGAGAGCATTAGATTTTTTTCCAGACAAAAGCGGATATGCCCTTGGCGCCTGTTTCTTTCTAATGTTCCTTTCAGGTTCTTTTGGAGCGGCATGGGTGTCGAGTTTTCACAGGAGTCCTATGCTTGGTCTTGCTGTAGTTATACTGGCTTTCTCTATTGTTCTCATAGTGTTACATTTCGTTGCCAGAAATGGATGGCATTGGCTATCTAGATTCAGGCTATTAACCAAGAAAAGAAGATGTTAAACTTTTTAATAGGAGAAAGTTTTTAATGAACAAAATCAAAGTCCTTGGCATCTGCGGAAGTTTGCGCCGCAATTCTACAAACATGAGCCTCTTAAAGTATGCCGTAGAGCATGCTCCAGAGGGAATGATGATAGAAATTGCTAATCTTTCAGAAGTGCCGTTTTATAACTCTGATATTAAAGAAAAGCCGGCGGCGGTTCAAACTTTGCTTAAACAAATAGGTGAGGCAGACGCTATTTTATTTGCCTGCCCTGAATACAATTATTCGCTTGCTCCTGCTCTGAAAAATGCATTGGACTGGGCTTCCCGTGAACCTGAGAATATTCTGCTTGCAGGAAAAGCGGCCGCGATAATGGGTTCGGGCGGCGGAATGGGAACTTCCAGAGCGCAGTATCATCTTCGTCAGGTCTGCGTATTTCTTGATCTTCGCCTCCTTAATAAACCTGAGATTTTCTGCAATGCCTTTACCGGCAGTTTTGATAGCGATAGTAAGCTTGTGGATGAAAAGATAAAAGCTGCTATCTCCCAGTTTTTGAGTTCATTTAAAGGTTGGGTCGTAAAAATCCGATAATATTTTTTCTTTAAAAACAATGTCAATATTTACAAAAAATAAAATAGATATCGATTGGTCAAAGAAAAACCTTACTTCCCTCGAAGGGGCTCCAAAGATAGTTTCTGGGAACTTTACTTGTGATGGTAACACTCTTCAATCGCTTGCAGGCAGTCCAGAAGAGATCGGCGGGGATTTCTGGTGTTCCAGAAACATTCTCTCATCACTTCTAGAAAGTCCTAAAATAGTCGGCGGCAACTTTGCTTGTTCCTGGAATAAAATCATTTCACTTCAGGGAATGCCAAGTAAGATCAATGGGGATTTCAGGTGTACTCATAATAATCTTGTTTCGCTTGACGGTGGTCCGAAGATTGTCGGTGGGGATTTTTGGTGCTATTATAATAATATTACCTCACTAGCATGGTGCCCTAAAGAAGTCCATGGCGCATTTGTCTGTTCTCATAACAAGCTCGCTTCATTAAAAGGATGCCCGAAAGAAATCGGCAGTGACTTCAGATGTTCCTGTAATCAACTCACTTCGCTTGAAGGTATTCCTGAAGAAATCTATGGGGACTTCGATTGTTACCATAATAACCTTACTTCATTAAAAGGGTGCCCAAGTGTCATCGGCGGGGATTTTTGGTGCGCTGGAAACAAACTTACATCACTAAAGGGTGGTCCGAATGAAGTGGGAGGCGGATTCAGGTGCTCCAATAACAGCCTTGCTTCTCTTCTAGGTGGCCCTCAAAAAATCGGCGGTACTTTCAGATGTTCTCGTAACCAACTCACTTCACTTGAAGGCGCCCCTAGAGAAGTGAATGGTGACTTTATTTGTCACCATAACCAGCTCGCTACGCTTGAAGGTGCCCCTGAAGAAGTAAGCGGTGATTTTCATTGTGCCTTTAACCAACTAACATCTCTTGAAGGCAGTCCGAAAATAGTCGGCAGAAATTTTGGTTGTTACCATACCCAACTCACTTCACTTAAAGGATGCCCGAAAGAAGTCGGCGGGAATTTTAAGTGCTGGGATAATCCGAGGATTTTTACTGAAGAAGAAATCAGGGCTGTCTGTAATGTGAAGGGAAAAGTCATTCTTATATGGGATAATTATTTTTGTGCCGATAAGGGTCTAACATCCCTTGAAGCATGCCCGAAAGAAGTAAGAGGGGAGTTTTGGTGTTTTCGGAACAAACTTACGACACTTGAAGGGGCGCCTGAAAAAGTGGGCGGGGATTTTATTTGTTTTGATAACAAGCTTACTTCCCTCAAAGGAGCGCCAAAAGAAGTTGCCGGAAGCTTTGATTGCTCAGATAATAAACTCACATCACTTGAAGGCGGACCTGAAAAAATAGATGGAAACTTTCTTTGTTTCGATAATAAATTTATATCTCTTGACGGATGCCCGAAAGAAGTCGGCGGTAACTTTAATTGCTCTGACAATCGCAAGAATTTCACGGAAGCTGAAGTCAGGGCTGTCTGCAATGTCAAAGGAAAGGTCATAGTTTAAAGCAGTTCACTTTAGATTGTTGATTTGGGGATTAAAATGGGTAAATTAACAGTGATAAACTTTACTGGTTTGACGACAAAACTAAGGGACTTTTACAGGGAACAGTATAAAGCCATTCACTATTGTTTTCCGGCGGCAATTTTGTTGTTTATGATGGGGTTACTGATAACCTTTAAAGCTTTCAGTTATTTACCCATGGTGATGGTGACGCTTGGAGTGTTGCTCTATCCCCTTTTTGATTTAACGATTTATGAATACGAGCATGGGTACAGGCTGAAAATAGGGATACTATCTTCATTGGTTTTTATCGTCTCTTTTATAATCGGCAGTACGATTACCCCATTCGGGTTGCCAATAATTTGCATCTCTATGTTGCTGCCGGTGTCAGCAATTCTATTAACTGCTGATATGCCAGACAAAGAATTGAATGTCGTCGGAGTATTTATTACATTTTTCTTTGTGGTAGGGATTGCCTGTCCAGCAAGATTTACTAGCGCTGTGATTAATGGTTTATGGATTTTGATTGGAATGTTAGCTGTGGCAATAATATACTATTTTTACTATAAATACCTTGCCAGTAAAATTGAGCGCAAAACAGTCCGGTTACAGCAGTCAGATTGTCGGATTAAAATCCATGTCAGCCCTCGTTTGTGGCGTTTCGGATTTGCTTTATATATTTCTGTGGTGCTCGCATGTTGCATCACATATTTTTTAAGCAACCATTTCCCATCAATGATCAGTTATCACCGCAATTACTGGGCGCCATTTTTTGTTTTTATATTATTGCGATACAATCAAAGCACAAATAATTCCTACAGGCGGATATTTTACCGTTTCATAGGCACTCTATTTGGTTTACTGCTCGCAATTCCGATATTTATTTATATTCACAATGCTTTAGCCCTCAATATATTATTGCTGCTGTTCTCCATCTCTTCTTTATTTGCCTTTGCCACTTTTAGATCTTATTGGTTATGCACTACCTTCGTTACCCTAAATGTTATGGTATTTTATGGCGGTCTTGAGTCTTCAGGGATGAATATTGAAATCTATCGACTGGTCGAAACTATAGTAGCGGTGTTGGTTGCCATCACTGCTATAACTATCTTTCAACCTATATTGAAAGCGGTTCATGCGAAGGTTGTCCCTCCTAAAAAATATATATCAATAAAACAACGGACCAAAAATATGAGGATAATAGAGAAATGAAAATAGCAGTATTGGGAACAGGCGGGATCGGTGGGTATTTCGGCGGCAAAATTGCCTATGCGGGAAATGATGTAACTTTCCTTGCAAGGGAGCTCATTTAAAAGCTATCCAGCAGAATGGGCTGATTGTAAAAAGCGTTCATGGGGATTTCAAGGTTCAGCTTGCTAAGGCAACTGATACTATTAAGGATATTGGAATGGTTGACCTGCGATGTTGGCGGTAACTTTGATTGCTCTGACAATAAACTCAAATCCTTTGTTTAGGATATAATAAGAAAAATCATAATTTAATATTACTGGGGAGATTGACTGTTATGAAGAGTTTACTAGCTGCACTTGTCGTATTTTTTACCTTCACTCCTTCTATGTTCTGTATGCCCGACAGAATAATAATAATCAGACACGGCGAAGGAATATACGATAAGAAAGCGAACCTGGAAATAGGTCCTTGTCTTTCGAAAAAGGGAATTATAAGAGCAATCGCCTTTATGCGATATTACATAGAAGTGCTTAACAAAAACCAAGTCATACCCTTACCAGATTATATCTTTGCGGCCAATCCATATAACGCTGAAGGAAAATATTGCTCTCCAAGTTCGATTCGCCATCTGCAAACTGTCGCTCCTTTTGTAACATGGATGTATGAAACTCATCCAGAGAAAGCCAGTCAATATCTTCTTGATATACCTTATGTGCCTACTCAATACAAAGAATTGGCGAAATATATCGTCACAGAGAATCATCTAGATGGCAAAACCATATTAATCTGCTGGACTCATCGTTTTATCATGAAACTCATTAACGATATTATCATGGATTCGGGATACTCATTAATAACAGATGAACCTATAAAAATGACCGATTTTGTTTTAAATAATCAAACCGATTCGGGATACACTCTGGAGTCAAGTTTAACTTTGCTGAAATGGGAAAATGATGATTTTGACAAAGTGATTTTTCTGGATTTCAATAATAAAGAAAAGTCGGTTGATATGAAGATTATGAAAGATTGCTATCCTGTTCCTGAGACAAACGAAGGTCAAAGCCAATTAACTGAGTGGTTCTATTCTCAATTTCCACAATAAATCAAGGGGTGGTAAAAATACTTATGAAACTTAAATATTTAATAACTAGGACGATAAAGAAATGAAAATAGCTGTATTGGGAACAGGCGGAATCGGCGGGTATTTTGGCGGTAAAATAGCCTATGCAGGAAATGATGTGACTTTTCTGGCGCGCGGTGCTCATTTAAAAGCGATTCAGCAAAACGGTCTGATTGTAAAAAGCGTTCACGGTGATTTTAAAGTTCAGCCCGCCAACGCCACAGATACTATAAAGGATATCGGAATAGTTGATCTTGCGATGGTAGCGGTCAAAGCTCATCAGATAAAGGATATGGCAAAGGATCTTCACTATATCGTCGGAAAGGACACAGTGGTTATGCCTATGGAAAACGGCATCATGGCTGTAGATGAACTAAGGGAATTCGTTCCTGCTTCGAATGTTATCGGCGGACTGTGCAGAGTGATGAGCTACATAAAGGAGCCGGGCGTAATCGAACATCAGGGCGCCCACAAGGGAGAGAGCATTATTATATTCGGCGAAACAGATGGGACAAAATCTGGGAGAGTCATGAGAATTAAAGAAATGCTTGATAAAGCAGACATAGCTTGCAGGATATCAGAAGACATAACTGCTGATGTCTGGAGAAAATTCATGGGGATTTGTATCTGCGGACTGCTGGCAGTAACAAGGACGACTATGGGTGAACTCAGGGAAATAAAGGAAACAAGGCAACTTATGATTGAGGTTTTTACCGAAATATACAAACTCTCTCAGAAGATGGGAGTTAAGCTTGAATCTGAAATCGTAGAAAAGAGTCTGTCTGCAATAGACTCGTTTCCCTATGATTCCTCTTCTTCGCTTTCCCGCGATATCCTGGCTGGAAAACCATCCGAGATAGAGTACCAGAACGGCTCTATTGTTAAACTTGCTGCAAAATATGGGGTTGATGTGCCTGTCAACAGATTCGTCTATAGCTGCATCCTGCCGATGGAGGCAAAAGCAAGAAAGTGGTAAAAGATATAAGAGGAACATTAATATCAATCTTACTTTGTTTGGACAATAGCAATTTTTTTTATTTTAAATATAAATAAATCGACGCGAAAAGAGAAAAAATTACTGCTTCAAAGATACTCTAGCAATAAAAATAATTTTTCGTAAAGTTTTCAAAAATTAACACACAAGGAGAAAAAATGGATTTTAGGGAAAAGGGCAATTTGATGAAGTTGACAATCATGTCATACGGCATGACATGTATTACAGGGATAGCTGTAATATTGCCATTCATAATTCAACAGCCGGCTCAGGACTATTTTAAATCGAGCGCCGCATATACAGGTTTTGTATTTTCGTTTTTTATGTTCGGCATGCTTATATTTCAGATTTTAAACGGCTTTATCGTAAAAGTTCTGAAGATCAGGGCGCAGATCTATCTGACAGCCGTAGTTTACCTGATATGCTCTCTGGCAATGTTTATGATTCACAGCATTGTCATGTTGATTCCTATTTTGATTATTCTTGGACTATGCTTTGGTCTTATCATTACTATTCCTAATTTTATTCTAGTTCATGCTTTTGAAGGAAAAGAAAGATCCACGAAGCTTAACCGCGGCGACTTTATGTTCAGCATAGGCTCTCTTGCGTACCCTATGATAGCTTCTTTTATGCTTTCAAGGCATTTCTCCTGGCAGGCAGTCTATCTTTCAGTAGTCATTCTTATAATCATAGTGGTAATACTTTGCGCCAAATCAGTCATTCCTAATGTCGATGCTACTGAAACTGCAGGCGTGGCTAAGTTTTCAAAATGGAATATGAATGTGTATATGGTAGGATTTGCCATTTTCTTCTACTTCCTCTCTTATGTGGGATATACATATTGGGTAGCAGAATATCTGACGACTAATCTTAAGATGAGCCCAACTGCGGCAGACTTCGGAATAAGTCTCTTTTGGATTATGTATGCTGTAGGCTGCTTTATCTCAAGTTATGCCGTAAAGTACATAGCAGTAAATAAATACATTATTATTTCAGCGATAGTTTCATTCATTGCGTATTTCGTGATTTATTATTCCACAGGCGTAATGATGATGTATGTGTCAATATCCATTTTAGGTATTGGCTGCGCTACAATTTACTCTTCAGCCATATCTTACGGAACATTGCTTGTCGAACATCCTTCGCCAAGAATTATTTCGTTCTTCATCGCATCATCTGGTATCGGAACTTATCTGGCAGAAGTTTATTCCAGCTGGGTTCAAGCTCAGTATGGGCTTTCAGCTGTTACTGTGGTTAGCGCTTTAATGATGCTTGTTACAATAGTTCTTATGATAGTGGTCGCATTTACGGACAAACAGGCCGTAAAATCAATCTAACGGCTTTTCTCAGGTAAATTCAAAAGCCTCTGCAGATAGTTAATATCGGCAGAGGCTCTTTGTTTTATATCTATCTTAGCTTTTCTACTTTATTTTTATGATAGGTTCGACCGACATGCCAAGTGAAATAAAATACTTGCTTTGGTCGGGTATATTGTCAAATACGATTTCGACTGGCACTCTCTGGACGACCTTAACAAAGTTCCCAGTGGCATTTTCAGGTGGAAGCAGGCTGAAAACATCACCTGTCCCTGCCTGGATTCCCTTGACATGACCTTTAAAAGCAATGCATGGATAAGCGTCAATGTATATATTAACTTCTTGTCCTATTCTGATATTGGAAAGTTGTGTTTCTTTGAAGTTGGCAACTATCCATTTAGTGTCTGAAACTATTGCCATTATAGGGTTGCCCTGAGCGAGTAAGGAACCAGGTTCGACATTGCGTTTGGTGATATAACCGCTTACCGGAGCGTAAATCTTGGTGTATGAGTAAATGAGTTTCGCATGATCAAGAGCCACCATAGCCTTGTCGAGTTCAGCTCTGCCAAGTAGTATGCCGGCCTTTGTAAAATTAACTTCCGATATTGATGCTTCATAGAGGGATATGGAGTGCTCGAAATCTTCCTGACTTATGGCGGCTCCTTCAGTAGTGCCTGCCATAAGAATCTGGTTTCTATTCATATCTATTGCCGCTGTGTTTTGAGCATCAATGGCTATTTTGTAGGTGGCTATCGCTGCATTGAGTTTAGCTTTTGTTATATCAATATTTGCTTCGGCCTCATCTATTTTTAATTCATAATTTCTTGGATCAATTTCGACAAGCAAGTCTCCTTTTTCCACATGCTGGTCACTGATTACATGGACTTTGGAAACATAATCGGAGATATTGGGTGTGATATAGACTGGCCTGCCGGTGATAAAAGCATCATCTGTTGATACGAAATGAGTCATGTTATAATAGTAATATGCTCCGCAAATTATCACTACCAAGACAATCACTGCCGCTAATATAATCTTCAGGCTAAATTTCTTTTTTTTTGCAAAATGTTCAGTTTTTGCACCGTCAGTTTTAGAGGAATTGATTGGGCTTGCTTCTTCTGAATTTATTTTATCTTCTTTAATATGAATTTTTTTCTTGCTCATAAAACACAGCTTTGAGTTTAAAAAATTAATAAACATGAACCATTAATAGTCAGATTCCTAACGGATATTATATTATGAATTCTAACCTTGTCTTTAATTAATTTTAAAACTTCACTATAATTGCTTTTATTTAATATTTTTTCGGTTTACATAGATGCAAGACAGGCTTAAAAATTCAGCAGATGCTCCATTAGCCGTCAACCCATGGATTATGGCTTTAGTCGTAATCCTACCGACTGCAATGGAAGTGATGGATACAAGTATAGCCAATGTAGTGCTTCCTTCTATTGCCGGAAACCTCTCTGTAAGCATAGAAGAAAGTTCGTGGATTCTGACCTGCTACCTTGTGGCAAATGCTATAATCCTTCCGATAACAGGATGGCTTTCAAATACTTTCGGGCGAAAGAGGTACTTCCTTCTGAGTATTATTGTTTTTACTCTGGCCTCTCTGATGTGCGGGCTTTCGAACAGCCTTGGAGAACTGCTCTTCTTCAGGATACTCCAGGGACTTGGCGGCGGCGGACTTCTTCCGATATCGCAGGCAATACTTATTGAGAGTTTTCCAGGAGAAAAAAGGTCACTCGGAATGGGGGCTTACGGCATGGGTGTAATCCTTGCGCCCATAATCGGTCCATTGATTGGCGGTCTGATTGTTGACAATTATAGCTGGAGCTGGATATTCCTGATAAATGTCCCGTTGGGCTTGATTTCAATACTATTGGTTCAGGCATTCATCCCTAAGGATTCACTGAACAAAGGACAAAGATGCAAATATGGAATTGACTACATAGGAATTGCGTCATTGAGTCTCTTTGTAGGCTGTCTTCAAATTTTACTTGACAAGGGACAGAGCTGGGACTGGTTTTCTTCGAATGCTATCGTCACTTTGAGCGTACTTGCAGCTGTCAGTCTGTTGTTTTGCATTTACTGGGAATTGAAATGCCCAAACCCAGTTCTTGATCTGAGGATGCTGAAGGACTCTAATTTTACTATTTGCGTAATCGGTATTTTTGCTCTTGGAATGTCATTCTATGCAATACCGGAAGTTATTCCCGTATTTCTTCAGACGCTCATGGGATATACTGCATTTCTTAGCGGATTGGTAGTGGCATTGTCAGGGGTGGCAGCGCTCTTCGGCATGCCTCTGGCAGGAATCCTTAGTTCAAAAATGAGAAGCCCAAAATGGATTATCATTGCCGGATTTTCTCTAACAATTTATTCTTTAATACTGATGTCAAACTTCAACACCAGCGTGGATTTTGCTACAGTAGCTCAGGCCAGAGCCATTATGGCGCTCGGGACTTCATTCATGTTTGTGCCGCTCAATACGGTAGCTTTTATTTTCATCCCGAAGGAAAAGATTGAATACGGGACTGGAATGCTCAATCTGATGAGAAATATCGGAGGGAGTGTCGGGATTTCCTGTATCAATACCATAGTAACGAGACATGAACAAGTTCATCAGTCTGTTCTTGTTTCTCATCTCTCTCCTTTAAATCCGGTATTTCAGAAAACTACACAGATCATGCAGGAGACGCTTGAAGTTAGTACCCAACAGGCAAACTTGATGATCCTCGATGTGGCTCAGCAGCAGGCGGCCATGCTCTCTTATATTGACGGGTTCAAAATATTTATTATCATTCTAATTATAGTAATACCGATACTTTTCTTTCTGAAAGCAGCTCCGAACGGAAGAAAAGCCGGTATTATGCTTCATTAATCAAAAACTATGAGGGATTATGAAAATTAAATTTAAATCTATTCTGACGCTGATCAGCCTTTTTAGTGCTTCATTCTTAATTGCCCAAGATGACTTGGATTCCTATCAAGGCTCTGACGATATGATTATTCAGGAACTCTCCAATTATAAAAAGGATAATTACAACGAGCGTTTCAATGAGATAGGAAACTCTGTTTTAGCTCAGCTCAATGAACGCATGAAAAACCGCCCTGACAGCGTATGGCTCTATATACAAAGAGGTTGGCTCTATATTTCAATGGGGCAGCTCGATAATGCAGTCGCAGATTTCAAAAAATCAATCCAAATGTCTCCATCTTCATCTGCATATATGGGACTGGGTATGGCTTATAACAATATGGGCAAAACAAAGCTTGCTAACGAAGCTTATCTGAAGGCTCTAAAAATAAAACCCACTTATCCTGGTTATGATGGTCCTCTTTTGTATGACGGAGAATCCATCGGCGCTGATACTGATTAAAAATTTTTCAAAAATCATAGTCGTTTGGTTTTCAGGTCTTCGTATATGCTCTATCATTCACTCTTGTTGATACTAAAAAAAAAGGTCTCAGTTTCCTGAGACCCTCTTATCGTGAGTTATTCTTAAGCTTTTGCCATAGCGTAAGCTACTGCATCAAACATGCCTTGTTTGTCAGGATGTCTGAGAATGAATGTATCGTTGCCCATGGCAGCGGCAAATATTTCAGGAAGTCTCTTGTACTCCACCGCAATTGGTCCGAGGGTTTTCATTACATCTTCTACACTGTGGACATAATTGAATCTGTCGCGTCTCAGGACTGTGGCGACATTGTATTTTCGTTCATAAGTTACGGTTGCATTGTTCTGAACAGCAAGTTCTGCATAGACCTTATAGAGATTGATGTCGCATGAGTAATTCATCATGTCTATAGCATAGCCGCCCGGAGGTCTTACATTGATTTCGATTGCCTTATATTCACCTGTTGCGCTCTTGAAAAATTCGCAGTGGAAGAATCTTTCTTTGAGTTTGAAACCTTTGACTGTGGCTCTGCCGTATCTTTCGAGTTGAGGATCGACATATTTGTTATAGAAATAGAAAGCATCAGTCTGATACTTGAGCGAACTAAGTACATCATTGCTAAGTTCGAATGAGGCAAAAAATATAATCTCGCCATTCCTGTCAGCTAATCCGTCAAATGTGACAATCTGCCCTTTTACAAAAGGTTCAATGACATATCCTGGAGGAAGGTCTTTAATGATGTTGAAAAGCTGATCCTGGTTCTCGACTTTGTATGTGTTGCTTGCTCCGACTCCTTTGTCTGGTTTGATAATAAAAGGGTAACCATTCCTATTTACAAACTCACCAAGGATATCAGGGCTTACTGATAGCGGAATAGCATCTGCGCATGGAACCCCAACTTCATTGTAAACAGTTTTCATTCCGAGCTTGCTTTGATTAATTTTCAGGTGTTTTGGTTTCTGACCGAAGATATTGAAGTCCTCTCTTATCTGTGCTTCAAGTCCGAGCCAGTGTTCGTTATGTGAGTCAACGCGGTCAATCTTGCCGTATTTGCTGGCAAAAAGCGCTATGGCTCTGTAAATCTTGTCGTAATTGCTCATGTCCAGTTGAGCATATTCAGTGATAGAGTCCTTTAGCTCCTGTCTGAATTCACTTTGCGGAGTATCGCCTATGGCAAGAACGGTAGCTCCTGCTTTCTTGAGTTCAACGCAGAAATTATAAAAGTTTGGGGGGAAGTGTGGAGAGATAAAAACATAATTCATTTTGATTCCTCAATTTTTGTTAAAAAAGTATGGTGCATAAATCATTTTAATCGAATTAAGCATAAAATCACTCACTAAACTTAATAAGATGCGCAAAATATGATGAGACAGGGAAGTTCTTTGAGCCGATCATTGTTTTGTGATTATTAATGAGTCAGTTCTTTATTGGCTCCATTCCATGCTTTTGCTATTGGTTTGGTCATTGCTCTATATTGGTTGTCAGGCATGGTCAGGATAAGGAGATCTGATAGATCGAAGTTGAGTTTATTTCCATTCATGACTGACTGTTCAGACCACACGCCTTTTATCTCGCCAATAAAGAAAGTGTTTGATGGAAGTTCAATCGTATTAACAAGTTCACATTCAAGGGTTATCGGGCAATCTTTTATCATCGGTACATCCAATGAACCATAAAAAGTTTCAAATACATTTGACTTGTCTTTCTTATGTCCGCTTACGATTCCGCAGTAGTCAGTTTTTGGAATCAATTTTGTATCTGGAAAATTGATGCTGAACTTGCCTGTTGCTCTGATATTAGCATTAGTCAAGTGGGCCTTATTGATGCCAATGCCTATGATTGGGGGAACTGAGTTTACTCTGGTTACCCAGCCGACAGTCATGAAGTTTATCTTTTCATCATGTTTTGTTCCGACTAGAACTACTGGCATCGGGATTGATAGATTGTTGTTGATTTGTACTTTTTCCATATTCATTCTCCTTGATAATTAATGTTTTTCATCAGATAAAGTTATGGCTATCTCTCTGAATTTGTTTTCGATTGCGAGAAAAGCATCTACAACATCAGGATCAAAATGAGTGTCTCTTCCTTCTGTGATTAACTGTACAGCTTTTTCATGGGAAAAAGCAGGCTTATAAACTCGCTTTGAAATTAAGGCATCATAGACATCTGCAAGAGCCATAAGTCTGCCGGCAATAGGTATCTCATCACCCTTGAGTCCATAAGGATAACCTGAACCATCCCATTTCTCATGATGCGATATTGATATTTCTTTAGCATATTTAAGAAAAGATATTTTTGTTAATTTCTTCTCTGATTTTGCTATAGCCTCGGCTCCAAAAATAGGGTGTTTTTTCATAACAGCGAATGCTTCATCGGTAAGTTTATCTGGTTTAAGCAGAATGCTGTCAGGTATGCCTACTTTGCCAATGTCATGAAGAGGCGCTGATAGATAGAGCATTTCAATTGTATCTTCATTCAGATAATCCTTGAACTTAGGATGCGTTTTGAGCTGGATAGCCAGTTCTTTTACATAAATCTGGGTTCTCTTGATGTGATGGCCAGTTTCAGGATCTCGGTATTCAGCAACAGATGCCATACATTCGATTGTCACTTCTTGAGTAAGTTCGAGCTCTCTAGTTCTTTCTTTGACCATCTCCTTTAGTTTGTCATTGAAAGTTTTCAATTCGTCGCTTTTCTTTTTAAGAGCCAGCTGAGTTTTTACCCTTGATTCAAGAATTTCGAATTTAAAGGGTTTGGTAATAAAATCAGCAGCTCTGAGAGCTAACCCTTTGATCTGGCTTTCATCATCGTTCAGAGAGGTTAGCATTATTATCGGGATGTCTTTCTTAGTTTCATCTGTCTTAATTTTTCTACAGACCTCATAGCCGTCCATTTCCGGCATCATGATATCCAGCAGAATCAGATCAATTTCATTCTTGTTCAGAATCTGGAGCGCTGTCCTGCCATCAAAGGCTTTAAAAAGAACATACTTCATTGAGTGGAACAGGACTTCAAGAAGTTTGAGATTCTTTGCTTCGTCATCAACAATCAGGATATTCATATATAAACCTTTCAGTTGGTTGCAATCCCTGTCAAGTCAAGGTCTGGATAGAGTTTTTTGGCGCAGTCAGGGCATATAGAGTGACTTATTTGCAAATCGGTATGCTGCATTAAATAAGCATCCAACTGACACCAGTAGCCTTTATCATCTCTTATTTTTTTGCAGCTAGAACATATCGGAAGAAGAGATCTAAGTGTTTTTATATTAGCTAAAGCATCGGTCAATTCATGAATCAGCAATTCTTTTTCTTTAAGAGTATTTTGAAGTTCATCCCTGCTTCTTTTGAGTTCAAGATGTGTATTTATTCTAGCAGTCAGGATTTCGATTTTAAAGGGTTTAGTCACATAATCGACAGCTCCTAACTTAAGAGCTTTTAGTTGGCTTTCTTCATCGCTCAGAGATGTGAGCATTATTATTGGGATTTCTTTTAATGCAGGGTTATTTTTGACTTGAGTACATAGTTGATAACCATTTACATCTGGCATCATAATATCCAGCAAAATTAAATCAACTTTCTCTTTTTTAAGGATTTCCATTGCAGAGATTCCGTCAAGAGCCTTAAAGAAATTGTAGGCTGAACCAAGTAGCACATCTAGAAGCTTAATATTCTTTATTTCATCATCTACGATCAGAATGTTCATTTTTCGCACCTTCAGTTATATTTTAATATGGAGGAACGAGCTTCGTCTCGTCCGTTATTTAGCGGTTCCGACAAAGCGGAACCCTCCACCATTAACTCAAGAAACTCCTTTGCTGATAAGAAAGTCACAGAGTTTTTTGTCGTATTTTAGTATATGCTCTGTCAGCCAGTCTTCTGCAAAACTAATGATTTTTTTCTCCAGGTTCTGTTCGTTTTCAAAATTGTTATTGTACTGAGTAATTGTGGCTTTAAAGAGTCTATGCTGCTGTATATGTTCTTCATATTGATCATTATAATTATAGGTAACCATAAATTTTTCTTCTGTGTCAAAGTGATAGTTACTATATTCCATAAAGGCTTTGCATATTTTTTTTAGAAGCAATTGCTTGGTATCGCTGTCAAATTCTTCATTGAGTACATAGACAAAATCAAGAAACTTCTTATGCTGCTCGTCAATTTCCTTTATATGCAAGCTATACTCTTCTTTCCATTCAAGCAAAGATACTGCTTTGAGTTGTACTTTTGATTTTAAAGAAGTAGTTGGCAGTGAAATAAAGAAAGTACTTCCTTTGCCTTCACCATTGCTTTCAAAGTGGATTTTGCCTCCATGGAGGTCAATGAGTTTTTTCGATATAGGCATTCCGATTCCGGTGCCGGAATATCTTCTTGATTTTGAGGAATCCGCCTGCTCGAAATCGGCAAAAACTTTTTCTTTATCTTTATTTTCAATACCTATACCAGAATCCTGCACTGAGAGTGTCAGGTTGTCTTTCTCAAGATAAGTTCTGATGGTTATTTTTCCTCCGCTCTGAGTGAACTTCACAGCGTTCGAGAGAATGTTTAATATTACCTGTCTTAACCTTTTTCTATCAGCTTTGATATCCGGCAAATCATCATTAAGAATAAGTATAAGTTCTATAT
>JBAXXY010000036.1:0-19780 GCA_037127655.1 Lentisphaerota bacterium | reverse complement strand
GTCTAATAGTGTATGTTTGCCAAAGTTCTTCAATTTCAATATTTAATATTTTCTTTATGTCGGCTAAGTCATTTACTCTTTCTCAGCCCTTACGGATTATAATTTCAGTTCTTCTGATGAGTTTAATCATCTTTATCGGAATCGTTATTATGAAAAGGAATAAAGAGTTTATGAACTATAGCGAGAGCGAATTTTAGATGGAGATTCAAAATGGAATTTAAAACTGTAAATCCGTTTAACGGCAATGAACTGGCTTCTTACCGTGTCTTTACAGACAGAAAAATAGAAGATGTCCTGAGCGGATCTGATAAAGCTTTTAGGCTTTGGAAAAAATCCAGACTTAATGATAGACTCTCATTAGTCGCTAAACTCAAAAGCTCCTTACTTGCCGAAAAAAATAATCTGTCCAGATTGATTGCACTGGAGATGGGCAAACCCATTAGAGACGGAATTGCTGAGGTGGAAAAGTGCGCTAAACTCTGCGATTACTACATAGAAAATTCAGAAAAGTTTTTAGCTTCTGAAATTCATCAAACTGAATACAAATCATCCTTTGTTTGCTTTCAGCCCATGGGAGCTATCTTTGCCATAATGCCCTGGAACTTTCCTTACTGGCAACTTTTCAGGTTTGCAGTTCCGACGCTTATATCAGGAAACACTGTAGTTTTGAAGCATGCTCCCAATGTGACGGGATGCTCTCTTGCAATTGAAAAACTCTTCACAAAGGCAGGATTTCCGATAGGCGTTTTCAGCTCTATTATTGCTACAGAAGAACAAGCATCAAAAGTTATAGAGTCTCCTTATATCAAAGGTGTTACGCTTACAGGAAGCTGTAGGGCAGGCAGAGCTGTAGCATCCAAGGCTGGAGAATGCCTGAAGAAATGCGTTGTCGAACTTGGCGGAAGCGACCCATATATCATACTTGATGATGCTGATCTTGATAAAGCATCTGATATCTGCATAAAGAGCAGAATGGTAAATTCAGGGCAGACCTGTATTTCAGCCAAACGGTTTATCGTCGTAGAAAGAGTCATGAAAAACTTTACTGAACTAATGTTATCCAAGATGTCAAAGATTAAGTTCGGTAATCCTCTTGATCCAGATACGACCTACGGACCGCTTGCCAGGCATGACATAAGAGATAGTTTACATAGCCAAGTTCAGGATTCTATTAGAGCAGGGGCAAGATGTCTTTTGGGCAGCAAAATGCCATCAGGAGGAGGTTACTTTTATGAGGCGACATTGTTAGATAAAGTTACGCCTGATATGAGCGTTTTAAGAGAAGAAACTTTTGGTCCTGTTGCTCCAATTATTACGGCAAAAGATGAAGAGGATGCAATAGGATTGGCCAATGATACAGCCTTTGGACTTGGAGCGGCAGTTTTTACTAGAGATATTGAGAAAGGAATTTACATAGCGCAGCATAGGCTTAATGCAGGAACCTGCGTGGTTAATGACTTTGTTCGTTCCGATCCGAGATTTCCGTTTGGTGGGATAAACGAAAGTGGTTTTGGGCGAGAACTTTCATACTATGGCATGAGAGAATTCCAGAATTCAAAAACTATTTATGCTTCTGCGCTCTAATGTGTTCAAAGCTGGCTTTCTTCTTCAGAAGAGGCTATTCATTTTCAAAAGTTTTATAGCCTATGGCATTCAGTGTACTTATGTTTGAGATGATTAGAATTGTAACAAGACTTATTAACAGGAGTACGCAAACTGTATAGAGGCAGTTGAGTATAAAGGTGAGGTTAGAATTGATTTCCTTAAGTGATATTTCGCCTGCAAGATACGGCGACTTGCTACTTTGGCTTTCTATAAAAACCCAGTTGTCATTCATCAAGGATGTTTTTATAATGTCAATCTGGTTGTCATTCATAACGAGCAACGCATAGTCTATTAATGCTTTTGATGGGGTTTGGGTTCCTATTATAAAACTGCCCTTTGAGTCAAAAAGATAAACATTTAGTTTTGATGATTTGTCTTTAATTTCTCTGAAATAGACTTCAAGTTTTTCCAGGTTGATATCCACTCCGACAACTCCAAGAAGTTGATCGCCTTTGTAGATAGGTTTTGTAATCGAAATCATTTGGGTATTATTATCAGTATCGGTATAAACATTGGTAATAGTTTCCTTGCCTTCTTTTATGGTTTCAAAATAATAGGGGTCTTCCTCTGGAGTCAGCCTTTTATTGTCTCTGGGACCTTTAACTAGTTTTTTATCTTCACCTAGATAATACCATGATGTAAGCGTGTAGTTCTGAAGCATTACACTGCTTCCTTTTCTTTGGACATTAATGTCAGGATTCATCACAAACCATGCGCCTTGAAATCCATTATCTTCTGACATTATAGCCTTTATATATTGATCGACATCTTCGATAAAACCATCAAAGTTTTGAGTCTTAGCAGGGTCGTTCGTTTTAAAATTTTCTCTTATAAATACGCCGACATCGGTGATAATATTTTCAGTTTTTGAAATAAAATGGTCAATTTTATAGAAGAAAACTGCTTCCTCTTTCATGATCAGATTAATCTCTATGCTAATTCCTTTTGACTTGGAGTAAGCCAGAAACCCTAAATATATAGAAAGAATTGCAAGCAATGGCAGTAAAATCAATAATATCTTTTTCAGATGGTTTATCAGCATGATTTATTTAGGTGAACAGGCGCGGACGGCAATTTCTGCGCCTGTAGGGTATTCTTTTATATATTAGTAGTTAGCTTTGTTATTCTTAACAAAATCAATTATATCATCTACATAGGCAAATGCCAAAGCCGTAACTGTATCTGCTGCTCCGTAATAAATGCACATTTTACCAGTATCTTTGTCAATTAACGACGCACATGGGAATACTACATTCGGGACATCTCCAACGCACTCGTAGATGGTTTGAGGGGACATTAGATAAGGGGCTGATTTAGCTATCACTTTCCAAGGTTTTTCAAGATCAAGAAGAGCCGCTCCAAAATGATAGATGAAACCATTACAGGAGGTCAAAACTCCGTGATAAAGTAATAACCAGCCTTCAGATGTTTCCAGCGGGATAGGGCCTGCGCCGACTTTTGTGCTCTGCCAGCCTTTTGTAGGTTTCATTACGAATCTGTGTCTGCCCCAGAATTCCATATCGGGGCTTTCGCTGTAGAATATATCTCCAAATGGAGTATGTCCTGCGTCGCTTGGACGACTCAGCATAGCGAAGTTGCTGTTGATCTTTTTCGGGAAGAGAACGCCGTTTCTATTGTAGGGAAGGAAGGCATTTTCGAGTTGGTAGAAAGTTTCAAAATCGTATGTATAGCCGACGCCAATTGTGTAACCATTACAGCAGTTGCACCATGTGATATAGTATTTATCGTCGAGTTTAACGACTCTTGGGTCGTAACCGAACTCGAATTCCGGAAGATCTGCTGGTTTGTTTGCAAATTTGATAGGCTTAGGGCTGATATCCCAGTTGATAGCGTCTTTGCTTCTTCCTGAATGCAGAAGCATTTCTCTTCTTCTGTCATCGCATCTGAAAATTCCGCGGTATTCATCGCCAAATTTAACTACCGCGCTGTTGAATATGCTGTTAGTTGTCGGCAGATGGTTTCTCTGGATGATGGGGTTCTTCGAATATCTCCAGATGATTTCACTGGAATTAGCGGGTTTATTTTCCCAAGGAATTGTCGGGATGCTTTCAGCTACTATTTTGTATTTCATTTTATGCTCCTTTTTTGATATGAGTTAATCATTTTGTTTTAATCTGTCGAATTGAGTAAATGAGACTGTTCCGCAATTTATAGCCTCAGCGATATTAAATACTTTGTCCGGCTCTGTTTCCTCTGTAATAAATAAACTGTAACTGTATTCCTGAAATCCTCCAAGCGTTGCCTTGAAGTTTGTTTCCCAGAAATTATTCATAATCCAACTATAAACATGGTCGATATTTTTAGCTTCAAATTCTCCAGAGAGTTTAATTGGATGGGCATGAATGGTTCCCATGGATATCATAGGGGCATCTGGTGTTGCCAGGATCAAAGAACTATCTTTGGATATGTAAGCCATGCCATTTTGCATAAGATAGAAGTCGGTGCAGCTTCCTGGGATCTGGTCAATTCGCGGCCTTACAAGGGACGCGATCTTGTCAATAACAAAAACTTCATCAGAGTTTCCAGTTGTAAGTGGGAGAGAAAGGTAGAAATTTTCAGGTTCCCACACACTATTTTTATGTAAGTGCAAAGTTAAGTCTATTTTTGAAATATCCCTATAAATGGTTAAAACAAGATTGCACAAAGTAGTGCCGGGAAGTTCGTATTTAAGAATAACTCTTGAAAAGACATCACCGTTGTCTGTTACTACAGCGTCTTTGAGTCTGCCCTGATAGCGTTTTGTGCTTATAGCCTTGCGATTTCGTCCCATGACCTTTCTCTGGGTGCAGGCATCTGTTTCTATGGGGGTGACTTCATAAACTGGTGTGAAAAGGTTAAATTCCCGTTCTTGTCTGATAAGCTCTCTGCTGTTTTTTTTATCATATAATGAGGTGATACCTGATTCTGTATTGAACTCAATCCTGAAGAAATGCGATTCGAGATAGTAAGGTGTGGCAATATTTTTAAGTGAAAGATCATTGTAGGATTTATTCAAGTCAATGACACCGTCGCTTCCGCCTCTTGGGTTCATCTCTGAGGTTATTAGTCTGTCATCAGGTATCTCTTTTATGCTGAAAGTTTTTTCTTCCAGAGGATCGAGTTTAGCAAGAATGCTAACTTCAAAACCTCTTGGAATCCGTGCTAGCTGGAATGGAACAGCTCTTGCTGTCTTGTCGTCAATTATCTCGAAGTATTTATGCTCAAAGAGGATTTCCAGACAGAATTTGGCTACATCTTCAATTTTAATTTTATTGGCGTTGATAATTTTAAAGCATAAATCGTGATGGAGTGAAATAGGAGTTTCGCCTTTGGCATAACATATCAGATCAAGATTTCTGCAGACTGACTCATGAGCCTTTTCGGCATAAAGATTTTTGCGTAGATCCATATCATTTACAAGCGTATGCCAAGGTTCTGAAACAGATGAAGAAAACCCCCATGTGTGCTCCGAATAGAGCATCAGATTAGATAGAGCGTCGTCCATCAGTTTCTTGTTTCCGATTATCGCTTCAGGGTCAAGTTTTTTGCAGATTGAGTATTTTCTTTGAGCATCCCTGTAGTGTTTTACTACATTTGGCGTGGAGCATACTCCATCAGCCCACCAGTCAGGCCAGTCGCCTGCGAAAGTTTCTATTTCCTTTTCATGTTTGCTGACTTTTGCAAAAAACTCTTCAAGCGTTGCCATAGAAATGCTGATTTCATTGCCGAATTTAACATTCCATTTGTTAACAAATTCAATCACGCGGACGCTTGGAGGGGCATTGTCTGTCATAAGACCTGATACCGTGATAGGAACAAAATCAAAAGGGTAGTTATCCTTTTCGAGATTGAGAAGATATGTGAAGATGCGCTTTTGTGATATTTCGAAAGGCGACAGTCCAGATGAACTTAGGCCGTCCTTAATCATATATTCCCATCCGCCGTATTGAGCTATCCCTAACTCATTTCCTATGTGATAATTGTCTCCTAACCAGACGAGGAGTTTCTGCTTACTTGGAGTCTGCCAATAGAAAGGCCTCTGCTTTTTGTATGTCGGATGGTACCCGTGATGCGGGTGGATGCAGGACAGTAAATTAACAATGCCGTTGTTAATTAATATATCAGAATAACCCCAGCCATAACCATTTATATCTGCTGTCATGCCGCAAGTAAATTTCATATCAAAGTCTTTACAGATAGCTGAACAGCGTTTTAAGGTTTCATCGAATGTCTGAGAGTTCAGCAGCTCAGTACAGTTCAAATAGTTGCCTGATATACTGATATTTCCGTTTTTGACATACCCGACAAAATCCCTTATGTATTCATGAGATGATGTTTCAAGAAACTTCTCTACGCTCCAGAAGCTTTCGCAGGTCCATTTAAAGTTCAACCATTGAGTTTTAGCATTCAAATGAGCTTCGTTGAGTATATCCACTGCCTGTTTTATATTGCCTATATGGTGCTGCTCGATTTTTTCCTGTCGGTTTGTATAGCCTATATCGGTGTGGCTGTGATGTATGACTAGTAATTTCCATTTTCTTTTCAGTTCCATACTAACTAAACTCCAAAAATAAAAACCCTGAAATGTTTAATATGTTCATTTTGATTATAAGGGAAGTGAGAGATTGAGGAGAATATGGATAAGAAAATAAGTTGAAAAAAATTGGCGGAATATCTCTATGACCCTAGAGGCGGCATAATTGCTCGATTCGAACTTGGCCCTGGCGCCAATCCTTAAATAGCTTTGGCTATTTATGATGAATGGAATAAGGTTCAAGGTATAAAATAATAAAACAAAGTAGTTTCCTGAAAGAATATACTTTTTTACAGAAGAACGCTTACAAGTTCTTTTTTTATGCCAGTTTCAATAGGGCAAAGACTATAATGATTGTTTTATTTTGCTAAATCAGATATCATTATTAAGATAGAATAAGAAGTCCAGAAATTAATTTTAAGCGCTAAAAACGATAAATTATGCAGCCAGCAGCCTTAGAAGTTTTTATAATACTTTCAATAATATTCGGAGTAGCTACTGTTTGTCTATCTATACTCTTTTTGCGTAATAAAAAATCTTATAGCAAGCTAAAAAATGATATTGACTCTGTTTCAAATAAGAGCGTTCAGATTGCTGATTTCATGAAGTTTTTTGCTGATAACATCTGCACAAACTTAAAAGGAGCAGAAGTTTGCTCATGTCTGGCGCTGAAAATCTCTAAACTGGTTGAGGCAGAAGATATTTGCATCTATAGTCTTAATGATTCAAAGCATTTTGTTCCAATAGGTTATACTGAAGCATTTCCTTTGTTATTCAACAATAAGAATTTTGTCCTGAGTAAACCCAGATTTATTATCGATGCGCTTAAACAAGATAAGATAGAGATGAATGATGGAGTTTTTGGAGAGATAACGGCCTCTTCTAAGGCTTTGTTTATCCCGGATGCCACGGCAGACCAGAGGTTTTGTTCTTTGGGTAGAGGTGATGCAGTGAAGTCTTTTATGGGAATGCCTATGATTATTAACGACTCTATTATCGGTATAGTATGCGCTGTTAACAGCACTCAAAGTAAAATGTTCTCAACCTCCCAGTTCGATCTTTTTGAGTCAGTCACTAAAATAGTTTCTGTGCTTTATCAGATTATCCAATCATATGTCATTGCTTCAAAACAGGATCACTTGAATCAGGAAATTGAATTTACGCGGCTTCTTCAGAAATCCCTTCTACCGAAAGATGCTCCGATATGGAAGCCATTTGAAATATATGCTTTTACTCGTTCTGCCAAAGAAGTCAGCGGTGACTTTTTTGATTTTGTGCCGATAGACGCTAATAGACTTCTGGTCGTTCTTGGCGACGCGAGCGGTAAAGGGATTCCAGCTTGTATGATGATGGCTATGACTAGGAGTTTTATCAGGGCCAATGCGGCAAGATTTACGACACTCTCAGATATGATGCTTGAACTCAATAGCAATCTCTACAGGGATACTGACGAAGGCCGTTTTACTACTATTACCTGTTGCGTTCTCGACAAGAAAGAGCAAACTGTAGAGTTTGCCAGAGCGGGACATACTGAGTTAATCGTCTTTTCCTCAAGGCAAAAAACAAGAAAACTAAGACCTCATGGAACTGCGCTTGGTCTATTACCTACTGAAATGGCAGGCGCTTACGACTCAATTACCTTTACTTTTAAACCTTATTACTCAATGCTTCTCTTTTCGGACGGCATTATTGAAGCAGTTGACCCTAATGGTGAAGAGTTTGGGACAGCTAAACTAGAAGAACTTTTCTATGAATCATGCTGCAGAAAAAACTCACCCGAAAAAACTACTGATAAGATCCTTATAACCATAGACGAATTTTCTGGCACTAGAGAAATAAATGACGATCAAACTATAGTTATCATAGGGCACGAAAGTTCTTTTATCTAGCTTTTTCTAGAGTCTATCTAAAACGAGAATAAAACTTATTTTTCTTTAAAAGTAGCCACTTTTTTTGCTTCTGATATAATTCTCTTCTAACTTATGAGTTCAACTTAATAAAAATTTTAAAATAACCCAATAATAAGGAGTAAAATGAAGAAAGTAATCGCCCTGATGTTTTCACTAGTAATAATTGCTGTTCTAGCTGGATGTGGGACAACTAATGTTGACATGAATTACAAAGGCTTGGATACAACTAATGGTAAAGCAATTGCTCATGTTAATACAACGGTGACAGCTTGCCATCTCTTTGGAACATGGCCTATTATGTATGATGCTTCCTACACGAACACATTCAATGAATTCACAAAAGAAGCCAAAAGGCTTAACGGCAATAAGGTTAATGTAGTCGAATCCATCACTGAGAAGAAATGGTCTATTGTGCCTGTTATTACTTGGATATTTACACCTGTTACAACCACAGTCGCTGGGGATGTTTTCCCATAAGTAGAACAAACATAAGTTTCAATTAATATTGAAAACCAACCGATATGAAGTCGGTTGGTTTTGTTTTTAAAGCTTATATTCATCAGATAGTGCTTAACAATCAGGGATTTAAATTATGAATGTTAAAAACAGACTTACAATAATGAATTTCTTCCAGTTCTTTACCTGGGGGTTATGGCTTATAACTTTTAGCGCGTATGCTTTTAAAACTCTTCACTTTACAGGAACTCAAATAGGCGCTGTTTATGGGACAATGGGGATAGCTTCAGTTTTTATGCCAGGGATAATTGGAATCATAGCTGACCGTTGGATAAATGCTGAAAAACTATATGCAGTATGCCACTTTATAGGCGCTGTGATGTTGTTTTCAGCTTCAAGAATTACAAGCCCGGAAGCAATGTTCTGGATAATGCTTCTAAATGCTCTGGTTTATATGCCTACGATTCCTCTTGCCAGCGCTATATGCTACAGGATTCTGACCGACAATAATTATAATGTAGTAAATTCATATCCGCCTATAAGAGTATGGGGAACAGTAGCTTTTATTGTTGCTCTGTGGACTATAAGCTTGCTTGGATTTGAGTTAAGTCCGGTGCAACTTTATTTTGCCAGTGCATCGGCTCTATTTCTAAGTATATATTCCTTCACTTTACCGGCATGTGCTCCTATCACTTTGGCCAAGGCAGGATCCTGGGTTTCGTATTTGGGGCTAGATGCTTTTGTCTTATTTAAAAAGGCTAAAATGGCAATATTCTTTATCTTTTCGATATTGATAGGTGTTGCCCTCCAGATTAACAATACTTATTGTTCCACCTTTTTGCATGATTTTGATATTAATCCTCTATATAAAAATGCCTTTGGGGTTACTCACTCTGCCATACTTATGTCAGTTTCCCAAATGTCAGAAACTCTCTTCATTCTTGCCATACCTTTTGTGTTACGAAAATTCGGTATAAAAGTAGTAATGCTCATGAGCGTATTTGCGTGGGTTATCCGTTTTGGATTGCTTGCTTATGGAGACCCTGGATATGGTTTATGGATGCTGATATTGTCCATGATTATATTCGGATGCGCATTCGATTTTTTCAATATTTCCTGTTCTCTCTTTGTTGAAGTCGAAACTCCTGCTAAGATTCGCGCAAGCGCCCAGGGGCTTTTCTTTATAATGACTCTTGGAATTGGCGGATTTTTAGGTGCTTTTGGCGGCGGTGTAACTATAGACCTCTTTACTCGTTTGATTAATAATGAAGCAATACGAAACTGGCACACAATATGGCTTGTTTTTGCGGCTTATGCTTTTGTAATCGGACTACTGTTCATGATGATATTCAAGCACAAACACGATCCTAAAGCTGTTGAAAGCTTCAAACACTAAATATTGATATATTATACTAGGAAATTTCTTTATGAAAATACTTATTGTTTACTCTCATCCGTATGATGGAAGCTTTAACAATGCAGTTAAGGAAAAAGTTGTATTAACCCTTAAAGAAACAGGACATTCAGTTGAATTGCGTGACCTTTACTCTATAAATTTCAATCCTGTCCTGAGTGCCTCGGAACTCGTAAGCCTTAAGAATGGCAAAATATTTGATGATGTAAAGGAAGAACAGGAATTCGTTTCATGGGCTGATATAATGGTCTTTATTTATCCTATCTGGTGGGGAGGAATGCCTGCTATAGCAAGGGGATATTTGGATAGAGTTTTCAGCTATGGATACGCATATTTGGATACTGATCAAGGGCCAGTTGGTTTATTGAACAAAAAAAGGATTATCCTTATAAACACAGTTGGCGCGACAGAAGAACTGTATCGTGATAATGGTATGACAAAAGCTCTTGAAATCGTAGCTGATATTGGCGTTTTCCAGTTCTGCGATGCAAAAGTTGAAAAACATATCCATCTTTCCGGCATTCCGACTTCTACTCTGGAAGATAGGAAATCCATGTTAGCAGATATTGAATCTTTCTTCAAAAAGCTCAAGTAAATAAAAAGGCCCTGAGCAATCTCAGGGCTTTAATTTTTTGACTTAGGTCGTAACGACTATTTTTTGTAGAATCTGTCCCAGAAGTTTTGAGCTTGCTTTCTGCTTTCGGCAAATATTTTCTCTTCATCAAGATGGAGAAGTTTTCTGTCCTTCATCAAGACATTGCCGTTTACGATAGTTGTATCGACTCCGGCTTCGCAGATTCCAAAGAGGAAGTGCCCGAAGAATGTATTTTCGGAAAGCGGAGTAGGCGCAATATAATCAACGAGTATTATGTCGGCATAACTGCCTTCCTCAAGAGTGCCGATCTTTTTTGAGAAGTATCTGCTGGAAATCTTTGAGTTGTTTTCGAGAAGCAACTGACATGATTCACAGAAGAAAACTCTTGGATCTTTGCAATTGAGCTTGTGTAGATAATTTGCTACTCTTACATCATCCTGCATTCTCGGGCTCATTCCGTCTGTTCCAAGCCCGACAAGAATCTTCTTGTTGAGCATCTTGAGAACATTGGCTACGCCGACAGCGTTATTCATGTTGGACTGAGGAATGTGGACTACCGCTGTATTTGTAGAGGCGAGCATATCCATTTCTTTATCTCTAAGATGGATGCAGTGGATGGCAGTTGTCTTGTCTCCAAGCCCGCCAGCGTCATACATTCTCTGAATGACTGTTTTTCCGTATCTGTCTTTATTGACAATCTGGTCAGAAATGTCTTCAGCGCAGTGAATATGGAAACCTACGCCCAAATCATTTGCGGCCTGCGTTGACTCGGCAAGGCTCTTTTCATTGACTGTCATAAGTGCGTGAATGCCAAACATCGGAGTAATCAAATCATCTTTTTCAGATTTGATATGCTTCTGAAGTTTATTGATGAAACGGATATTTTCCTTGATTCCCTCTTTGCCTTTTTCGTATCTGTCAGAGATTCCCATAGCAAGATTTGCTCTTGCTCCGACTTCTCTTACAGCTTTTTCAATTGTGTCCATGATTCCATCCTGAATTCCCTGGCTTTCATGATGGTCAAAAAAGGTGGTTGTGCCGTTCTTGATACCGTTAATAACAGGCACTACGGTGCTGTAGTAGATGTCTTTTTCATTAAGAGTTTCATCAAGGGGCCACCAGAGTTTTTCGAGGATTTCCACGAAATTCTGCGCCGCCGGCTGTTTAGGCATGATGCCTCTGGCAAATGTGGAGTAAAAATGCATATGCTGGTTTATAAAACCTGGCATAATGAGTTTACCTTTGGCATCTATGACTTCTACTGATTTATCCAGATTTTTAAAATCGGAGGTTTTTCCAATTTTTTTGATAAGTTTGTCTTCTACTAGAACGGCTCCATTTTCAATAATGGTGTTTTTTGCCCCAAGGGTGATAACAGTGCCGTTCTTTATTAAGAGTGATTTTGTCATAATAATAGATTTCCTGTTAAGTTTAGTTTTTAACGCAGGGCATGCCAGGCATAGATTTTTTCACATTCTTAAGCAGCGCATACATGATAGCAAAGTTCTTAAGAGACAGATTTGTGGATGTCTTTGTTTTTGAATTGCATTCCAGAACAGCAAAATCCTTATTCAGTTTAACATCAGCTAAATCATTTGAGCAGATGATAGAAGATCCGAGTATAGAAAGTTTGTGCAGAATATTGTCAAACTTTGCCTGAATAGAGCTTCCATTTTTAAGTGTAGAAATCATGAAGGCATTATTTTCTTCTGCATCGAATTCCTTCATGTCAAGATAGAATCTTGGTTTGTCCTTGTATGGGCTGCCGGAAGTCGGGCAGAAAGTAGAACATGTAGCGCACTCATTGCAAAAAGGAGTAAATATTGCTGTCTGATAGCTCTGGCTCAGATCAAATTTTTCTTCTCCTGCGACACTTGTCTTATTGGATGAAATTTTAATAATTGGTAAGTTAAGAGACTCTTCTTTGGTCTGATAAGTGAATATGGCTCTATTTGGGCAAACTGTTGTGCAGGTGCTGCAGAGCTTATGGCACTGGAGACATCTTTTTGCTTCATTAACAGCGGCCTTGTCTGATAAAGTCGATATGATTTCTTCAAACCCATGTCTCTTGTTTACACTCAATTCAGGAATTTCAACTCTGAATTCTCTTGTCATTCTCTTCTTCATGAGAGTCTTGTAATTGCATTTGATGTTTGCTGCAGACTCTGCTACAGGAGCTGTCTTTGTTTCCATAGCAATAATGCTTGCTGCTAATTTCTTTCCATCGCCTGCGGCCTTAACTATCGTCACTGGACCATTTTCGATTGCATCTCCTCCTGCGAGGATTTCAGATACTGATGTTTGCATTGTGACTGGATCGACATCGATATATCCTTTCTTATTAAAAACGATCGGAAGATCCTTAAGGAAGTCAAAGTTGGGTTTCTGTCCGATTGCCACTATTAGGGAATCGAGTTGAATATCGAAATCAGAATTTGGGATTTCAACAGGTTTTCTTCTTCCTGAAGCATCTCTTTCGCCAAGAGTCATTTTTGAGCACTTCAGAGCTGTTATAACGCCTTTCTTAGCAACAACAGCTTTTGGAGCTGTGAGTTCGATTATCTCAATTCCTTCTTCGAGAAGAGCATCAAGTTCTTCTTTATGTGCAGGCATTTCTTCAACTGTACGGCGATAAATTACTGAGACTTTTCCGCCTGTCATACGGTTGGCAGTCCTAGCGCAGTCCATGGCTACATCGCCGGCGCCTATGATTCCGACAGAAGCTCCGAGTTCAAATTTCTCGCCTTTCTTTACTGATCTGAGGAAGCTTATTCCATCAATAACACCCTTGGAGTCTTCTCCCTCAATTCCTAAAGCCATACCGTTCTGAGATCCTGTGGCAACAATAATGTATTTAAAACCTTCTTTCTTTAGGTTTTTTACAGAGAAATTTTCGCCAGCTTTTTTATTGCATTCGATTTTAACGCCAAGGTTCTTAATAGTTTCAATATCAGTCCCGATAGATTTGGCAGTAGCTCTGTATTTAGGAATTGTCTGATAAACCATTCCGGCCGGGCCGTCTTTTTCTTCAAACAGGGTTACAGAAACACCTTTTTGTGCAAGGAAATAGCCGGTTGCAAGTCCGCAAGGACCTGCGCCAATTACTGCTACTTTGAAGTTTTTAGCTTTTTCTATCTCAAACTTTCCTGATGTGACTTTATCGGTGATATATCTCTTAAGTTCTCTAATGGCAATTGGTTCATCATAGTGAGACCTTGTACAGGTAGTTTCACATTGATGATTGCATGCTCTGCCAAGAATTGTCGGTAGAGGATTATCTTCTCTCATTACATAGGAAGCTTTCTTCAGATGGCCTTCTTTAATATATTCAATGTATTGAGCGGCTTTCTGATTTACTGGGCATTCGTCTGTGCAAGGAGCTTTGATACAGTCAAAGAACTCCAGTTTTCTTGCAGTTTTTGAATGTTTTCTTTCATAAGTATCTCTTACATAGAGAGGGTCTGTGACAACTGAATCAGCATATTTATTCAAGTTGCTTAAAGCAGCACCTATAACTTTTTTATCGGTGCCCTTAATGGATGAAACGGCCTTATCACCCTTGGCTGTTTTGCATATAAAATCAGCTATGCTTGAAGCTTTTACTTTTTCAATCGCTTTTTCTGTATTTGTGATGTACTGAAGAATCCTGCCATACCCGCCTGGGCGGAGAATGTCAGAGCTTACTGTGATAGTTTTCATTCCGCAACTTAAGAGTTCAGCTACATTGTAGCAGTCAGCTCCGCCTGCAAATGACATAAGGAGTTCACCATTGAACTCATTAGAGAGTTTTCTGGCTACATTTACTGAGATGGCATGGAGGGAACGACCTGACATGTACATCATTTTTTCTTTTTTGTCGAAGAAGTTTCTGTGATTTTCAACTTCGAGCGTATTTGTCAGTTTTACTCCAAAAGTAACTTTCTTCTTGTCAGCTTTTGCCTGGAGGTCTTTAATGAGAAGTAAAGCATCCGGGTATTTTAGGTCGTGTTCGAAAGCAATATCAGGAACAGTTATTTCTCTGAATCCCAAACTCTTATTGAGAATCCCCCTGAGTGTGTCAGGCCCGAGAAGCGTAGGATTGAGTTTTACATTGGTATTGAAACCCCAGTCAGTTATAAGATGAGAAGCAATTTTGCCTATTTCGGCTGGCGGGCAACCGTGCATTGTGGAAAGAGTGACATTGTTACTTATTGCAGAAGGAATACTGATTTTCTTAACTTCAGGGAAATATTTTGCTACTATTTCTGTGCATTCATCTTTGAGCGAGCCGGCATCGAGGACTTTTTTAAGGAACCACTTAACATTCTCTTTCTGAATTCCTTCATAGTTATAGCCAACGCTTGTACTGAAAATTATTCCTGGAGTTTTTCCAGGAAAACCTAGTTTCTGGTGAAGAGCATGAATGAGAACCCAAGCCCTTATGTATTCATCGTAAGATTGGTGTATTTTGAGTTCCTGTGACCATTCGACATTGAATCCGGCATCCTGCATATCGATACATGGTTTGGCAACTTCGATTTCGTCCAGTGTCTGGACTGTCTTGAGTTCGATAAATCTTGCGCCTGAGAGCCAGGATAAAATTATGTTCTGAGCCATCTGAGTGTGCGGTCCTGCGGCTACTCCGAACGGTGTTTCAAGCTTTGTGCCATAGATATCAACCTTAAATTTGTCTTTTGCTTGTGGCTTGAAGAACAAGTCCTGGTTGATCCCGAAAATTGTTTTCTTTTCTTTTAACTCGGTGAAGATCCAATGAGTTAATGATTCCATTGAGATTGGTGCGAATTTATCCGACATTATTTCCCTCCCTTATTTTGATAAAAATACAAAAAATAATGAAAAAAACAAGTATAATCATATTGACGAATGGCTTAAGATTAGGAGATAAGCTTGTTTTTTTCAAGCGTTCTTGTAGATTCTGGCATTCAATAAAATAAATAATGGGGGTTTTATGCTCAAGTTTGTTGTTAACGATAAGGTTATAGAAACAAATCTGCATCCTGGAACCATACTGATAGACTATCTTAGAGATGAGTTAAAATTGGTTGGAACAAAGGAAGGGTGTAAAGAGGGAGAATGTGGCGCATGCACAGTTCTTATAGGCACATTGAACGAGGACGGATTCGTATCCTATAAATCAGTTGCTTCGTGTATTTTGCCTATTGGTGATGTGAATGGCACTCATATTGTAAGTATTGAAGGCGTTAATCTTAAAGAGCTTAATCTAGTACAGAAAGCAATATTTGATAACAGCGCATCCCAGTGCGGTTTCTGCACGCCAGGAATAGTTTTATCTTTAACTTACTTTGCGTTAGCAAGCAAAGATTTCGTTTACGACGACGCAGTTGATGCGCTTGACGGTAATATTTGCCGTTGCACTGGATATGTGGCAATTAGAAATGCGGCTAGACAATTATCAGATTTTCTAAAACAGAAAGACAGTGATGCAAATAATAGAATCAGCATGCTTGTAACAGCCGAAATTCTTCCAAAATATTTTGCCGAAATTCCAATGAAACTAAAATTGTTAGGTGTTGAGGCATCAAGCAAGTTCTCAAAGAATTCAAAAATAATAGCAGGAGGGACAGATTTATTTGTCCAGAAACCTGATGAACTTCTCGAGACTGATTTGTGTTTTATCTCTGAGAGAAAAGACCTTAACTACATAAGGTTGGATAATTTCGCTCTTCACATCGGCTCAGGCACAAAGCTAGAAGATTTTAGAAATTCCTGCGTAGCTAATAAATATTTTCCTTATATGAAGAATGATATACTTTTGCATTCTTCCATGATTCTTAGGAATAAGGCTACTCTTGCGGGAAATATTGTTAATGCATCTCCTATCGGTGATATAACTATCATGCTTTTAGCCTTGAATTCTTCCGTAACAATCGAAACTTCGAAGGGTACAAGAACTGTTGCCCTGGATAAATTTTATAAGGGATACAAGAAGTTTGATCTTGCTGAAGGCGAAGTCATAATAGAAGTCATTATTCCTGTTCAGAAACAAAACTCAAAGTACAATTTTGAAAAAGTATCTAATAGGAAAATCCTTGATATAGCTGCTGTGAATTCCTCAATAGTCATTGCAGTAAGCGATGACAAAATTTCTGATTTAAGGATTTCGGCAGGCGGCGTTGGCCCGATACCTATGATGATTGAAGGGGTGGACAAATTTATAGGCAAAGAGATTTCTTTTGAGCTCGCCAGGAATATAGCTGAATATTCCATATCTAAAGTTGCTCCGATTGACGATGTAAGGGGTACGGCGCAATACAAAAAACTGCTTTTAAGGCAGTTGATATATGCCCACTTCAATAAACTCTATTCGATAAAAGTATGTTCTAATGGAGGATGCTAATATGAGAAATTCAGATATGAAAATGCATGTTTGCGGCAAGTCTGTCTTTGTAGATGATATTCCGGCTACTGAAGGGTTGCTTCACGCTGTTTTATTTCTCTCTCCAATAGCAAAAGGAACTATCGAAAGATTGGATGTTTCAAAAGCAAAAAAAGCTGATGGTGTGGCAGGAGTTTTTATTCACAGCGATGTACCCGGTGTAAATCAAATCGGTCACATGATTCAGGATCAGCCTCTTTTTGCGGTAAAAGATCTTGAGTATGTAGGCCAGCCTATTGCCATGGTTGTGGCTGAAACTAAAAGACAGGCCAGGAAAGCTCTCAAACTTATTGAGCTGGAAGTTAAAGAACTCGAAGGCGTTTTTGATCCAAGAGAAGCTTTTAAAAAAGGTATGATTCACGCGCCGAGAAGAACCATAACTACTGGAGATATTGAGACTGTCTGGGGGAAATGTGCATATATAGCTGAGGGAAAGGGAGAAAATGGCCCACAGGAACACTTCTACTTCGAAACTCAGAGAGCATTGGCTGTTCCCGGCGAAGATGACGCAATGAAAGTGTATGCGAGCGCTCAGGCTCCTGGAGCTTTTCACCACCATTTAGCCGAAGTTTTAGGCGTGCCGATGCACAAAGTAGAACTCGATATCAGGAGACTTGGCGGCGGATTCGGAGGTAAAGAGTCAACAGCTATTTGGATTGTTGCTCCTGCTGTCGCAGCACATATTCTTAAAAGGCCTGTGAAGATGGTTCTTGCTAGAAATGAAGATATTGCCACTTCAGGAAAGAGACATCCGTATGTATTTGACTATAAAATTGGTCTTGATAAAGAAGGAAAAATACTTGCCTATACAGTGGACTTGTATCAACAGGCAGGAGCATTTGCCGATATTTCTCTGGCTGTGCTTGGTCGCTCCTTCTTCCATATTTCAAATTCATATAATATTCCTAATCTGAAAGCAACTGCTGTTAGCTGTAAAACAAATCTCCCCTCAAACAATGCTTTCAGAGGATTTGGCGTTCCGCAAGGCGTTTTTGCTATTGAATCTGCAATTTTTCACGCGGCTGAATTGATGAAAGTTGACCCTAGCGTAATTAAGAGAAAGAATCTTCTCATGGATGGAGATTTCCTTCCTTATGGAATGCAGTTGGAAAAGACTAATGCTGTAAAGTGCTGGGAGGAATTAGATAAACGCTCAGGTGGAATTACCAGAAGACTAAAATTTGTGGAAGAGTATAACAAAACTAATTCTCAGACTAAAAAAGGCCTGGCCGTTGTCCCAGTGTGTTTTGGGATTTCTTTTGCCCAATCGGCTCTTAATCAGGCAGGTGCATTAGTTAATATCTATATTGACGGTTCTGTCGCTGTGAGTACTGGGGCTGTGGAAATGGGGCAGGGAGTTAACATGAAAATACTCCTTATTGCGTCCAATGTGCTTTCAATTAATAAGGATAGAGTCAAGGTAGAAACCACCAACACAGCAAGAATCCCAAATGCTTCTCCGACTTCAGCTAGCACCGGAGCTGATTTGAATGGTATGGCCACAAAATATGCCTGTGAAACGCTTCTTAAGAGACTTCAGGCTTTTGCTGCAAAGAAATTTAACCACAATAATCCTGATGAAATATCAATCAGGGATGAGATTGTATATTTAAAGAGCGCCAGGACCGATTACAAGTGGGAACAACTTATACACGATGCTTATTGGGATAGAACTGACCTTGGTTGCAGAGCTTTCTACGCTACGCCAGGAATTTATGTGGATAGAGAAAAGGAACGGGGCAGACCGTTTGCCTACTATAGTTACGGCACATCGCTTATTGAAGTTACACTTGATTGCATAAGAGGAACTTATGATATTGATTCAGTGGATGTAGTTCACGATGTAGGCGTATCTTTGAGTCCTAATATAGATAAAGGACAAATTGAAGGCGCAGTTATTCAATCCATCGGCTGGGCGACTATTGAGCAGATGAAATATAACAATAAAGGAAAAACACTTACTGCAGTTAATTCCTATAAGATCCCTGATTTGAAGTTCTGTCCAAAAGTCTTCAATGTCCATTTGCTTGAAAACTCTTTAAATCCTTATGCGGTATGTAATTCCAAAGCAGTTGGAGAACCTCCTTTTATACACGGATTGGGCGCTTATTTTGCCTTGCTCAGCGCTTTAAGGAGTGCAAGGAAGGATAAGTCTATTCCATCATCATTGCCTATAACTCCTGAAAAAGCATTTATGTATTTGCATGGATAATAATAAAAAAAAAGAACCTTCTCTTGCGGCAGTAATTTTTGCAGCCGGAAAAGGTCGCCGTATAGGAATGCCGAAATGGCAGATTGAATACAAAGGAAAAACTTTTCTTGAAATAGTAGCTGAAAAGTTAAGATGCTCTTTGATAGATAACATCATTTGCGTAAAGAGAAAAACCTTTGGCATAAAGCTTGAGGGGATGCTTTATGTAGATAATATCACGCCTGAACTCGGAATGGTTTCATCACTATTTTATGCCGCACAATCATATCCGATGTTTGATGGGTATTTGATTCTTCCAGTGGACCATCCGTTCATAGAAGTTTTAACAATAATTGAACTTAAGAAAGCCTTTGGAAGTAACCCTTCAAAAGTTGTAAGGCCGACTTACAACGGCATTCCAGGTCATCCGATTTTCATCCCTAATTCGTTAGTGCATTTTATGAAAAATCCAGACTATGCTGGTGGGTTGAGACAGTTAATTAAGGAATCAAAAACCGAAATAGTTGACATGAATGTCAATGATCCAAACATATTAAAGAATGTTAATTTAGCTTCAGACTTGAATTGAAAACTACATAAGATTTTGGAACTGAATTTTAATTAAAAATAAGGGGAATTATGAAAATAGGTTTTACAGGAATTGATTTACAGGAAGGC